>NZ_JBEPDB010000087.1:0-35901 GCF_040300025.1 Dactylosporangium sp. NPDC000555
CCGGCGACGGCGTCAACGACGCGCCGGCGCTGCGCCGGGCCGACATCGGCGTCGCGATGGGCCGCGGCGGCACCGAGGCGGCCCGCCAGGCCGCCGACCTGGTCCTGGCCGACGACAACCTCGCCACCATCGGCCACGCCGTGCGGGAGGGCCGGCGCATCTACGCCAACATCCGCCGCTTCCTGGTGTACGCCCTGTCCGGCGGGGCGGCCGAGGTGGCCATCATGCTCGCCGGACCGTGGCTCGGCCTCGCGGTGCCGCTGCTGCCGGCCCAGATCCTCTGGATCAACATGAACACGCACGGCCTGCCCGGTGTCGCGCTCGGCGGCGAGCCCGCCACCGCCGGGCTGATGCGGCGCCCGCCCCGCCGCCCCGGCGAGGCGATCCTCGGCGGGCTGACCGGGCGCATCGCCCTGACCGGCACGCTCATCACGCTGGTGGCGCTCGGCGCGGCGCTGTGGGCCCGGCACGGCGGCGGGCCGTGGCAGAGCGTGCTGTTCACCGTGCTCGGGCTGGCGCAGCTGGGGGTGGCGCTCGGCCTGCGGACCCGCGGCGGCCGGCGGCGCAACTGGAGCCTGGACGTCGCGGTCGCGCTGTCCCTGGCGCTGCAGCTCGGCGCGCTGTGGCTGCCGCCGCTTCGGGACCTGCTCGGCACCGAGGCGCTGACACTGCGGGAACTGGCCGTGTGCCTCGGCTTCGCCGCCGTGCCGGGTCTCGTCACCTTCGCCACGGTGCGCCCGGGTTCGCGAGGCGGGCCGGAGTAGCCACGGCCGCAACGGGCAGGAGGACGGACGACCCAGCGAGCGAGGGGAGAGCCGTCATGCCGACCAACCAGGAGAACCCGCGGACCGGTCCGGCGACGACGTTCCAGGTCCGGCCGGTCTGCCGGACCCTCGCCCGTGCCGCGCTGGCGGCGCTGCACGCGCCGTCGGTGCTCAACACCCAGCCGTGGCGGTGGCACATCGTGGACGAGACCGCGATGCTGTACGCCGACCAGCGCCGCCGGCTGCACGCCGTGGACACCGCCGGCCGGCTGCTCATGCTCAGCTGCGGCACCGCGCTGCACCACGCGTGCGTCACGCTCGCCGCCGACGGGGTCGACTTCGAGGTGCGCCCGTTCCCCGCCGACGACGACCCGGACCTGCTGGCCGAGGTGCGCTACCGCGGCGAGGCACGCCCCTCGGCCGAGGCGCAACGCCTGCGCCGCGCCATCACGCTGCGCCGCTCGGACCGCCGGCCCTTCGCCGGCACCGCGGTGCCCGGCGAGGCGCTCGACGAGCTGCGCAACGCCGCCGAGCGGACCGGCGCGCACCTGCACCTGACCTGGTCCCGCGATCTCACGGGCATCGCGCTCGCCGCCGGCCGGGCCGCGGTGGTGCAGCTGGCGGACCCGGCCTACCGCGCCGAGCTCGCCGCCTGGCTCCGTCCGCCCGGCGAAGGCCACCACGACGGCGTTCCGGTGGACACCCTGGCGCCGTCCGGTGCGCGTCCGGTGCCGATCCGCGACTTCCACGCCACGGGCATGATCCCGGGCGCCTCGACCGACGCCGACCTGGCCGACCGGGAGGCGCGGTACGGCATCGTCGTCACCGACGGCGACGGCCCGGCCGATTGGCTCACCGCCGGCGTGGCCCTCTCCGCGGTCCTGCTCACCGCGACCGCCGATCACCTGGCCACGTCCGCGATGAGTGACCTGGTCGAGAACGAGGCGGCTCGCATCATGCTGCGGCGCACGCTCGGCAACGTCGGCTACCCGCAGATCGGCATCCGGATCGGGGTACCGGCCGGCGGGCCACCGCCCCCGAAGGCGCCGCGCCGGCCCTCGGCGGAGGTCATCGAGGTCGTCGCCGAACCGGTCCCCGGCGACGCGGTTCCGCCCGCCGGCCCGCCGTGACGCCGTCGCCGGCGGACCCGGGGGCCGTCAGGTCCGGAACGTGCCGACCAGCACCTGCAGCTCCCCGGACATCCGCGCGAGCTCCTGGGCGGCACGCTCGGACTCCGCCACGCTCTCGGTGGTCAGGCCGGCCGCGGTGGCCAGCGCGTCGACGCTCGCGGTGATGGCACCTACGCCTGAGGCGGCCTCGCCGACGCTGCGGTTCATCTCGCTCGTCGTGGCGGTCTGCTCCTCCACGGCCGAGGCGATGGTGGTCTGGTAGTCACTGATCCTCGCGATGATCTCGCTGATCTCGCGGATGGCCGTGATCGAGGTCTGCGTGTCGGCCTGGATGGCTGTCACGCGGGAGCTGATGTCGTCGGTGGCCCGGGCGGTCTCCTGGGCCAGCTCCTTCACCTCGGTGGCCACGACGGCGAAGCCCTTGCCGGCCTCGCCGGCGCGCGCCGCCTCGATGGTGGCGTTGAGGGCCAGCAGGTTGGTCTGCTCGGCGATCGAGGTGATCAGTTTGATCACGTTGCCGATCTCCGCGGAGGACTCGCCCAGCTTGGACACCGTCGCGCTGGTGCTCTCCGCGCTCGTCACGGCGTCGGCGGCGACCCGGGCGGCCTCGCCGGCGTTGCGGGAGATCTCCCGGATCGACGCACCCATCTCCTCCGACCCGGCCGACACGGTCTGCACGTTGCGGTTGACGTCCGCGGTGGCCGCGGCCACCATCGAGGCCTGCGAGCTGGCCTCGTGCGCGCTGCCGGCGATCCGGGTGCTCGTCGTCGACAGTTCCTCGGCCGCGGCGGCCAGGGACTGTGACGCGGTACCGAGCGCCTCCACGGTCCGGCGCATGTTGCCGGCGGCCCCGTTGAGCGCACCGGCCATGCGCCCGACCTCGTCGCGGGAGCGGACGGTCACGCTCCCGGTCAGGTCGCCGTCGGCGACCCGCCGCAGCGCCCCGGAGACCTCGTCGAGCGGCCGGACGATCCGGCGTACGGTCACCACGCCCAGTACGACGGCGATGACGAAGCCCGCGGCCAGGCTGAGCGCCATCCGGACGACGCTTGATCGATAGGCGGCGCTGCTGGCCGCGGCCGCCCGCGCGGCGCTGGCCGTCTCGAACGCGGTCAGCTCGTCGAACGCCCCTTCGACCCGCTGTGCCAGCGGAGCCGCGTCCGTCGTGTAGGCCCGCGCGAAGGCGGCGTTGTCGCTGCCCTGAACAGCCGGGATCAGTCGCTGGTCGCGCACCGTGCCGAACTCGGCCAGGGCCTGCCTGAGGGCGGCGATCGGCTCCAGCTGCGCCGGCTCCACGTCTTGCGCCGCGTAGGCGTCGACGCCGTCGCGCGCCCGTGCCGCCGCGTCCAGCGCCGCCTTGCGCAGCCGGTCGGTCTCGTCCGCCGAGACGGCGATGTTCGCCATCGACAGCTCGAAGACCTGGTCATCGAACGCAACCCGCGCGGCGGCGAGCATCTGGGCCGGCCGCAGGTTCCCCTCGTAGATCGCGTTCGCGTGCGCATCGGCGGAGCGCAGGCCCGCGAGCCCCGCGCCGGCCGCGGCCAGCCCGGCCAGCAGCGCGACACCCAGCGCGAGAGAGATCTTCACCCCGACGCCCAGGTCACCGAACCAGCGGCGCCGAACGGCGAAGTGTTCGGCCACATGGACTGCCGCATGTTCGGCCACGTTGCCTGCCCCCAACCCCTCGTCCGGCGAGACCGCCGACCGGTGCATCGGCCGGGGCGAGCCGAACCTGAGCACTTCGCCGCCCGGCCGGACTCCGCGGACGCCCGCCCGGGCACCTCCCCAGAGGTCCCGGCCCACGGTGACCGACGGCCCTGACCAAGACGTGCCGAAAGGCGGACCGTTGAACGGAAGGAGGTGTCCGATGAACGAGCTGCACGTGTCCGACGTGATGACGCCGGAGGTCGTGGTCGCCACCGTGGACTGCCGAACGCGGCAGATCGTCGACGTGCTCACCGACTACGGGGTCAGCGGGATGCCCGTCGTCGACGAGGACGACCACGTGATCGGCATGGTGACGGAGGCCGACCTGATGCCGGAGCTCGCCGAGGCCGACGAAGGGACCACGACCGCCGAGCGCACCGCGGCGCAGCTGATGAGCTCGCCGGCGGTGACGGTCGGCCCCGACGCACCGGTCCGCATCGCCGCCCGCCTCATGTCGCGTCATCGCGTCAAGCAACTGCCGGTCGTCGAGGACGGGTCGGGCCGCCTCGTCGGCATCCTCACCCGCGGCGACCTGATGCGCCGCACGATGCGAAGCGACGCGGCCGTGCAACGCGACGTCTTCGACAACGTCGTGCTGCCCGCCTTCGCCGTGGACCCGTCGCAGGTCGCGGTCGACGTGACCGACGGCGTCGTCACCCTGCACGGCACCGTCGAGCGGCGCAGCGCCGCGCTGCGCCTGGCCGCGCTGGGGCGCACGGTCGACGGCGTCACCCGCGTGATCGACGAGCTGAGCTGGCACGTCGACGACACCGCCGTACCGCGGCGGCGCGCACACGACGATTGACCGCTCGCGCCGCGATCGGATCAGCCGGTCGGGACCGGCCGCAGGGCGGGGTGCCGCGCCGGGCGGACGACCGTGACCGGGCACGCCGCGTTGCGGGTGAGCACGTCCGGCACGCGCTGCGGCCAGCCGGTGGCCGGCGCACCGGGATCGCGGTCGCCGACCACGACCAGCGCGGCATCGGCCGACGCGTCGAGCAGGCGGGCGGCGGGGTCGAGCCCGGGCAGGACGTCGAGTGCCACCGGCACGTCGGGGAACTCGACCCGCCAGGCGGCGAGGGTCTCGCTGAGCGCGCGCCGCGTGTCCGCGTCGTCGGGCCAGGACCCGCCGTCGGGCCGCTGCACGAAGCACACCCGCAGCGACGTCCCGCGGCGGCGGGCGGCCTCGAACGCGTACGTCACCGCGGGCGAGCTCGACGCCGCCGGGTCGAGCCCCAGCAGCACCGGCCGGCCGCGGGCCTCCCCGGGCGGCGGCGTGTCCGCGCCGACGAGCATCACGGGGCAGCCGGCGTACGCCATCACGCGGGCCGCGGTCGCGCCGGCCGGGAGGCGCCGGCCCGGCGGGGACGCGGGCGCGCCGCGCACCGTCCGGCCGAGGACGAGCAGATCGGCCGAGCGCGATGCGCGGATCAGCGCCGAGGCGGCCTTTCCGTCGACCACGGTGGCCCGCACGTCCAGGCCCGGATGTTCGCGCCGGAGCGCCTCGGCGGCCCCGTCGACCAGCCGCCAGGCCTCGTCGGTCGCGTCGAGCACCACGCCGGGCGGCACCAGCAGCGCGTACGCCGCCCGTTCCAGCTCGGCGTGGAGCAGGCGCAGGAGGCCGCCGTCCGCCGCGGCCTCCGCGGCGGCGAATCGGGCGGCGGCCGCGGCGGCCGGGGATCCGTCGTACCCGGCGACGATCCGGCGTCGTGTCAGCATCTCGCTCCTCGGTGATCGGACCTCGGCGTCCTGCGTCGAAGGCGTGGCTGTGCTACAGGATCGTGTCGTCGAAGCCCCACTCGAGCTCGTCGGTGACGCCGACGACGCCGTCGACGGACCGCACGAGCCGGACCGCGATCTGCGCGGTACTGCGGCGGTCGAGCTTGCCGTCGAGCAGGACGTGCCCGCCGGTGACGACGACGTCGGCCTCGACCGGATCGATCAACAGCACGCGGCGCAGCACCCCCTCGACGATCTCGACCCGGATGTCCTCGTCCGTGCGCAGGTACCGGCGCAGCAGATCGCGCCGCGAGACGATGCCGACCAGCTCGCCGTCCTGGTCGAGGACCGGCAGGCGCTTCACGTTCTCCCGCTCCATGAGCTGCGCGGCCGCGGTGAGGGTGGCCGTGGCCCGCACCGTGACGGCCGGGCTCGTCATGAGCCGCGCCGCGGTCTCGCCGGTCGCCTTCTCCTTCGCCAGCCGGACGCGCCGCCGCTCGAACAGGCCGGCGTGCACGTCGGCGCCGTTGAACTCGACCTTGTGCAGCAGGTCCGCCTCGGACACGACGCCGAGCACCCGGCGGTCGTCCCCCACGACCGGCACGGCGCTGACGCCGAAGTCGACGAGCAGGTCGACGATCTGCTTGTAGCCCAGGTCGGGCGTGACCGTGACCACAGCCTTGGTCATCACATCGCGTACCAGCAGCGCACTCATCGTCCTTGGTCCCTTCTCGCGCGGGCCCCGTGTCCACCTCCACCGTGGACCGCGGCGGAGCGACGCACACGGGCCGAAGGTCCCGGCCCGGCAGGGCCCGGCGCCCTTCGTGCCGGCGGACCGCACGGCTCACCGCCAGCGCGGAGACGATCGGCCCCGCCCGGCGGGCCGCACGGCCCTGGCCTCGCCGGCCGGTTCGCCGCACGCGCGGTCGCGCGGCGAACCGGACCTCCGGTCGCTCAGACCGCCTCGTCGGCGTCCTCGACCGCGGGTGCGGCCTGCCGCACCACGAGTGGCAGGCGGCGCTCGTCCATCCAGGTCTGCAGCTCGGGGCCGGACTCGAAGCTGGCGATCATCGCGTACCGCGGCTCCGTGCCGGTGTGGAAGGCCGCGTGCCACAGCCGCTCGGTGTCCACCACGAACTGGGCGCCGCGCGGCAGCGGGATGCGGTGCTCGGTCGCCGGATCGTCGCGGTCCTCCCGCAGGATCATGTAGCTGTCCGGGTCGTCGGTCAGGTTGATCCAGGCGCGCACCACCCAGCCCTCGTCGTCCGGGTTGAGCCGGTTGTTGTCGTCCTGGTGCAGGTGCCGTTCGACGACACTGGCCTCGTCGGTGGACGGCCACAGCTTGATGATGCGGACCCGGCCGAAGCGGGCGCCGACCGACCTCACCCAGTCGCACAGCGTGGGTGCGAGCCGGGCGTTGGCGGTCCACGCGGCGTCCTTGTCCGGCATACCGTGCTCCCAGAAGCCCCGCGGGTCGTCGTCGCCCTTGGCGGACGCGAGCACCGCGAAGTTGGTGTCGCCCCCGGACTTCCAGTCCAGGTACTTGAGCTGCTCCCATTCCACCGGGTCCAGGATTCCCGGGTACGGCTGCAGCTTGACGAATCCGGTCCGGTCGAGGTCCGGAAGCCTGTAATGACGGGTCTGCACAGCTGGCATTGACATCCTCCGTTTCGGGTTACGTCGCAGGCCCGCCTACCCGTGCCGGTGGTGCCGACACGGGCTCACCAGAGGGTTCGGGTGTGAAGTCGCCAGCCGGCGCCGGGTCACCCCGTCGCCGGTGCGGCGCGCCGGCCTCACCCGGCGGCGCACATCGCAGCTCGCCGGACGAGTAGAGACCCGCTGTGCGGGAAGGCCCCCGCCATGAGTACCGACCTGCCGGTGGTCGTCGGCTTCGACGGCTCCCCGCAGAGCGTCAAGGCCGTCGCCTGGGCCGCCGGCGACGCGGCCCGCCGCGGGCGGGTGCTGCGCGTCGTGCACGCGGTGCAGTGGCCCCCGATGTACGGGCCGTCACCGGTCCCGGTGCCCGCGCCGTACGAGGACGGGGTGCGGCAGGCGGCCGAGCAGATCCTGGCCGACGGTGTGGCACGGGCGCGAGCCGTCGCACCGGGGCTGAGCGTCGCCGGGGACATGCCCCTGCGGCAGCCGGCCGCGGCGCTCGTGGCCGCCTCCGAGCGGGCGGGCGTCGTCGTGGTCGGCCACCGCGGCCGGGGCGGCTTCGCCGGGCTGCTGCTCGGCTCCGTCGGCGTCGAGCTGGCCGCGCACGCCGCCTGCCCGGTCGTCGTCGTGCGCCGCACGGAGGTTCCGGCCGGTGCGGACGCCGGGCGGATCATCGTCGGCATCGACAGCCTCCACGACGCCGCGCACACGCTGCGGTTCGCCTTCGAGCAGGCGTCGTACCGCCACGCCGGCATCACCGCCGTACGCGCCTACCTGTGGCCCTCCTCCAGCGGTCCGGGCGACATGCTGCCGCTGGTGTACGACCCGGACGAGCTGTGCGAGCAGGAGCACCGCGCACTGTCCGAGTCGATGGGCGGCTGGGCGGAGCACTACCCCGACGTCGGCGTCCGCCATGCCGTGATCCACGGCCGGGCCGCGGCGGTGCTGACCCAGCTTTCCGCCGGGGCCGAGCTCCTCGTCGTCGGCTCCCGCGGCCGGGGCGGCTTCACCGGCCTCCTGCTGGGCTCGGTGAGCCAGGCCGCGATCCACCACGCCGCCTGCCCCGTCGCCGTCGTCAGATAGGCGCGCGGCCGGAGCGTGCGGCATCAGCCGGCCGGCTCGACCACCCGGACGGTGTCGATGCCCATCGTGGTGCGCACCAGCGCCTCGACGACCGCGCGCTCGGTGGCGTCGTCGAACGCGCCCTCGACGGTCGCGACGGTGCCCCGGACCATCACCGGCCAGTGGTGCCGCCCGTCGGCGTACACGTCCACGCGCCGCTGGGCCTCCCGCTGGGCGGCCCGCTGGGTCGGCAGGACGGTGCGCAGCACGTCGCTGCGGCTCACGACGCCGACGACGTGCTCCTCGACGACGACGGGAACGGTGTGCGCGTCGCGGTTCACCATCGCGTCGGCGACGTCGATGACATCGGCGTCCGGCCACGCCGACAGCGGCAGGCCCGACATGGCCTCGCGCACGCGGCCGGCGGCCTCGCTCGTCGCCACGCCGGCCAGCCGGCGGCGCAGCACATCCACCTCGCTGACCATCCCGACCAGCGTCCCGCTGTCGTCGACGACCGGCACGGCGGTGAACGAGCGGTCCTCGAGCAGTGTCACCGCGTCGCCGAGGGGCGCATCGGCGCGCACCGTGTGGGGTGGGAAGGTCATGATGTCCTTGACGTGCATCGGCTGCTCCTTTCGTGCGGTTCACACGCCGCGTGATCGCGGGACGTGCGCCGCGCCGATCCGCCGTCGCTCAGGCATTCCCCGGCGCGGCGGCCGGCTCGGCCGGCGAGGTCGCGGACGGCCGGGGCGGGGGCAGGCAGTGGCGGACGGGAATCCACCGCGGCATCGCCGGGGCGCGTCCGCCGGTCCCGGCGGGTGCCACCACCGGCTGCGGATGCAGGCCGCGGTACACCCGGCTCGGGGGCGTGATGCCCCCGGCGACCATCTGGGCCAGCGCGCGCTCCATGCCGATGCAGGTGTCCTCGACATAGTCGAGCCCGGCCGCCTCGGCGAGGCAGCGCGCCTCGGCGCTGACGATCCCCCGTTGCAGCCAGACCGCGCCGGCACCGATCGCCGCCGCCGCGCGGACGATCTCGGGCGTCTCGTCCGGGAGCCGGAAGACGTCCACGATGTCGACGCGCGACGGGATGTCGGCCAGCCTGGCATACACGCGCTCGCCGAACAGCCGCTCGGCGTGCGGGTTCACCGGAATGACCCGCCACCCCTGCTCCTGGAGCATCCGCGGCACCCAGTGCGCCGGCTTGAGCGGATCGCGGGACGCGCCGACGACCGCGACGGTCCGCGCATCGGCCAGAATCTGCCTCGCGGTGCGCATCGGACTCACCTCCACTCCTCCACCATCGAGCGGGGCCGCGGCGGTGTGCAATGCCGAAGGTCCCGACGTGCGGGCGAAGGGCCCGCCGGAATCGTCAGGCATGCGATCCGCCCGAGCGCGGGCGAACGACGGCGACCGGGCACCGCGCGTGGTGCGCGGTGGCCCGGCCGACCGAGCCCAGCAGCAGGCCCGCGAACCCACCGCGGCCGCGCGCGCCGACGACCAGCAGCTGTGCCCCGGCGGACGCCCGCACGAGCGCCCTGGCCGCCCGCCCGGCGGCGATGCCGGTCCGCACGTCGACCTCCGGGTACGTTTCGCGGCAGCCGGCGATCGACTCGGACAGCACCCGGCGCCGCGCGTCCCGCATGCCTTCGGGTCCGCGGCGGCCCGCCTCGATGCCGCCGGGCTCGAGGGCCACCGGCACCGGGCAGGCGTGCAGGGCGGTCAGGCCGGCGCCGCGGAACGCGGCCTGCTCGAACGCGAACCGGACGGCGTCTCGGGCGTGCCCCGACCCGTCGACGCCGACCACCACTCGGCCGGCGTTCGGTCCATCGCCCTCCCGCGGCCGGACCACCACGGCTGGGCAGACGGCGTGGGTGACGAGCTGCACGGTGGTCGACCCGGTCAGCAGCTCGGCGAAGCCGCCGGTGCCGCGGCCGCCGACCACCACCTCGGCGGCGTGCCGCGACGCGGCCACCAGCGCGGGCCCCGCTCGCCGTGCGACGCTCTCGGTGGTGATCCGCAGCTCGAGACCGATGTCGCGGGCCTGCACGACCGCCTCGGCGAGCAGATGCGCCGGCGCCCCCTCGGCAGGCCGCCCGGCGGCCGCCCGTGACCCGGGGTCCGGCCCGGGCGTGCCGCAGGCGTGCAGCAGATGCAGCGGCAGATGCCGCCGGGCCGCGTCCGCGGCCGCCCACTGCAGGGCGCGGACTCCGTCCCGCGAACCGTCGACGCCGACGACGACGGCCGTGGCGGGAGCGTTCATGGGCCGGCCTCCGGTGCGTGCGGGACACCGTCCGACCGCTCGTGGGCGATCATCACCGGGCAGTCGGCGCGCTGCAGCAGGTGCATGCCGACCGAGCCCAGCAGCAGGCCGGTAAAGCCGCCGTGGCCGCGGCTGCCGACGACGGCCAGCCGGGCCCGGCTCGAGCGGTCGGCCAGGACGTTGGCCGCGTCGCCGACGATGCCGTGGCACTCCCACCGGACGTCGGGGTGCCGCTCCCCCGCCGACGCCACCTCCGCGGCGGCCGCCGCCGACAGCGAGCGGCGGGTCTCCGCCGTGTCGTCCAGCAGTGGGGGCGCGCCGAGCGCGGGCGGCGCGATCGGCGCCTCGAGCGCCCGGACGGCGACCAGCCCGGACCGGCACAGCCCGGCCTCGGTGAAGGCCACGTCCAGCGCGTGGTCGGCAGACTCCGACCCGTCGATGCCGACGAGGACATCACCTGAGGGGTCGACGCGGCCCCGGACCACGACGACGGGGCACGTCGCGTGCATGGCCACCTGCTGGCTGACCGAGCCCAGGACGGTACCGGCGGCGCGGTGCCGCCCGCGCGTACCGACGACCAGCAACGCGGCGTCGCCGCTCTCCTGCAGCAGCACGTCGGCCGCCCGCCCCAGCACCGCCGTGCCCTGCACCGGCGTGCCGGGCGCGACGGTCTCCACGTCGCGGACCACGTCCGCCACGAGCATCTCCGCCAGGTGGCGCGCGGTGTCGGCGAGCCCGCCGCGCGGCGCCATCACCACCGGCACCCGCCAGTGATACGCCAGCACGATCCGCAGCGGCGCCCCGCGCCGGGCGGCCTCGGCCGCCGCCCACCGCGCGGCCCCCAGCGAGAGCGACCCGCCGTCAACGCCCACGACCACCGCGTCGCCCATCCACAACACCCCCGCCGAACCGTCCACCCTCGCAGTTCCCCCGTCGCCGCGGTCCATGCGGGACCGGTGGCGGCTCACTCCGCGGCATCACCCCCCGCGACTCACCCCGCCTCATGCGGTTCGCCATGATCACCACGGAGCAGCGCGCCCCAGGAGCGCGAGGTCGGGGACCGCGCGGGAGGCGGGTGCGCTGCCGGCGGTGTCCGATCTCGCGGGTGACCCGGCGGTCACGGCTCGATGACGTCCTCGATCGGCCGGCGGTTGGTGTAGCAGGTGGTGGGCGCGTAGCCGAACCGCAGGACGAGCTGCGGATCGTGGAGGCGGCCCAGCGTCCGCCGGAGCCGTTCGCGGATCGCGGGCACCTCGATCGGCTGGGAGTACATCGCGGTGCTCAGCCCGAGATCCGCGGCGGTGAGCAGCACCCGCTGCAGCGCCATTCCGGCCTGGACGGCGTCCGCGGGCCCGTCGCCGAGCACCCCGAACACGGCCACGACCGGGTCGCGGGTGGTGTCGTGCTCGGCGCCGCCGAAGTCGCGGCGGGCCAGCAGCTCGGCCGGGTGCGGCGCGGCGCCGGCGGCGTCCCGGTCGACGCCCTCGACCCGGTGGTCCGCCTCGGTGGTCCATGCCCGCAGCTCGGCCACGTAGGCGGGATCGGCGCTCAGCTCGGCATCCGCGCTGCGGATCAGCGACGCCACGGCCTCGAGGGCCAGCTCGCCGACGACGAAGTCCAGCCAGCCGCTCTCCTGCCGCGCGGCCTCGACCAGCTGCGCCTCGAGACCACGGTCGACCGGACCTTCGGCGAACGGGCCGCGGTTGGTGTGCCGGCGGCGGATCTGCCGGTACAGCCGGCGCTCCACGGGCAGGGGCGGGCGCCCGCCGGCCGGCGAGAGATGGACGAGCGTGTCGCCGCGGCCGAGCCGCTGCTGGGCCGGCTCGCCGGCGTTGGCCAGCGCCAGCCTCAGGTTGAACGTGGCGGCCCCGCACGACACGCGCGAGGCACGGCCCTGCGGGTCGCACACCGAAACCTGGCGGGCCCGGTCGAGCAGCACGTCGATGCCCTCGTCGGTGTATCGGAAGCGCCATGGCTGGGTGTTGTGGATGGACGGCGCCCACACGGCGTCACCGACCGCCGCGATGAACGTCTCGCGGCCCCAGGTTCGCGGCATCGTCGTCTGAGACTCCTGAGACATGGCCGTACCCCCACTCCCGAAAGGCGGCTCCATACCCACCGTGACACGGCCGGGTGCACGCCGGTCAGGGCAGAAGGTCCCGAGCCGCCCGCGGCGCGGTGTCACTTGGCCGCGACGCCCAGCTCGTAGCCGTTGACCAGGTCGCAGTCGATGCCGATGACGCAGTTCATCGACGCGTCGACCCAGGGGTTGAGCTCGCGCTCGTACCGGGCCAGCCGCGCCTCGTCGAGCACGAGCCGGGCGGCGCCGGTCACCACCACCGTCCAGCCGATCCGGCGCTCCAGGTCGATCATGTCGGCCTCGTAGGCGACGACGACCGACCCGTCCGTGGTGGCCGCGCCGGCCAGGCTGGTGCCGAGGTTGCTGCGGATGACGATGGTGTCGCCGTCGAGCAGGTGATTGACGGGTCTGATCGCGGGTAACGCTCGCACGGTGAACACGACCCGGCCGATCGGCACGGAGGCCAGCAGCTCCAGGCAGCGTTCACGGCTCAGCGGTCGCAGCGCCACCATCTGTGCCCTCCTTCCCATTTCACCGACGGATCACTTTCACCGACGGATCACCGACTTCACCGACGGATCACCGACGAACTGTGCGGCACGTCCCCGGGGGACGCCAGGGGCCAAAGACCCGGCTCCGGCGGGACCTTGCGACCGTGCTACCGCGGCCTCGTCAACCCGGTTCAGAATATGGCCGGCGCCCGGTGGGAGCGCGGCTCATCCTCGGACTTCGCGGAAAGGTGGCTGACCACGTCGACCACCCCGTCGACCCGCTCGATCTGGCGGACCACGGAGGGGACCACCGAGCTGCGCCCGACCTCGCCCAGCAACGTCACCACGCCGTCGTCGACCTCGACCCGCATCTGGGAGCGCTCGACGCCGATCAGCCCGTCGAGGGCCTCGGCCAGGATCTCGCGGCGGATCTCCGCGTCCGAGCGCAGGAAGACCTTCAGCAGGTCGCGGCGGGTCACCATGCCGATGAGCCGGCCCAGCTCGTCGACGACCGGCAGCCGCTTCAGCCCGGCCGACTCCATGATGCGCGCCGCCGCCGGGAGCGAGGTCGTGCCCATGACGGTGACCGCCGGGGCGTTCATCAGCTCCCCCGCGGCGGTCGCGTGCGCCTTGCCGCGCGCCTGGCGGGTGTGGCGGGCCTCGAACAGCCGGACCCGGTCGTCGTCGCCCGCGAACTCGATCTTCGCCAGCAGGTCCGCCGACGACACGACGCCGACAACCCGGTCGAAGGCGTCGACCACCGGCACCGCGTTGACCTCGTGCGCCTCCAGCAGATCGACGATCTCCTTGAACGGGGTGTCCTGTTGCACCGAAACCGCCCCGATGGTCATCACGTCCGCCACGTTCCACCGGCTCATCGCCGCCTCCTTCGTCGGGTCGTCACGTCGTCACAACCCGACCGTATGACCGGCGCCGAGCAGCGGGCAGGGCCCAACGGCACCGTCGCCGGGAGCCGTTGGACACCACGCCCGGCGGCCTCGGGGCCCTGACCGGCGCCCGGCCGGAGTCGTCACGTCACCAGCAGCGTGCCGGCGCCCTTCACCCGGCGCACGACCGGCGCGATCTCCGCCGACGTCACGCCGTCGAGGGAGCCGACGCCGCCGGCGAGGTACTCGTACAGCTCGTCGAGGTCGCGGCAGATCACCGACGCGGCCACGTTGGCCGGGCCGGTGATGGCCGCGGCGAAGCCGATCTGCGGATGCCCGGCCAGGGTGCGCGTGACCGCGGTCAGGGCGGTCGGCGCCACGGTCAGCCACAGCGCCGCCTCCGCGGTGTAGCCGAACAGCGCCGGTGCGACCTCGACGTCGAAGTACAACACCCTGCTGAGCCGCAGCTCCTCCAGGCGGCGCCGGACGGTCGTCTCGGACCAGCCCGTGGCGGCGGCCAGGGCCGGATAGCTCGCGCGGCCGTCGCGGGCCAGCGCGGCGAGCAGGTCGTTGTCGGCGGCGGTAAGCACGATCCGCTCGCCGGGCCGCGCGGCGGCCGGGGCCGGGCGCAGGGCGGCGACCTCGTCGGGCTCGAGCGCCGCGGTGCGGCCGGGCCAGCCGCTGGTGCCGGCCACCGCGCGCAGCATGCAGTGCGCGGTGACGTCGGTGACCCGCGGGGTGCGGGGCAGCTTCTGCAGCAGCAGTTCACCGTTGGTGGTCTGCGTGCGGGTCCGGGTGATGCAGCTGATCTCGGTACCGCCGGACATGAGCGTGACCCACGACGTGTCGGCGCGGCGGGCCAGCGCGGCCGACACGGGCAGCGCGGCGTCGGGGGTGCAGCGCATTCGCACCAGCCAGTCGACGTGGCCGAGCGCCGCGGCGTCGGGCAGGCCGACTACCCGTAACGCGCCGCCGGAGCGCAGCCGGCGGTATCGCCGGGCGATGGTGCGATCGGAGACCCCGAGCACCGATCCGATCTGGCTGAACGTGGCGCGGCCGTCGACCTGCAGCGCGTGGGCGAGCCGGCGGTCGAGCTCGTCGAGGGTGAGTGGATCCACCACAAAACCATAACAGCGTTTCGGATCCCGCCGAGCTCTCCCGTTTTTGCGACGGGTGCGGCCCGTGCCGGGCACGCTGCATGTCATGCGTAGATGGTTGCCCCTGCTCGCGGTCTCGCTGAGCACCTTCATGCTGCTGGTCGATCTGACCGTCGTCAGCATCGCCGCCCCGGACCTGGCCCGGGAGCTGCACTCGTCGTTCGCCGCCCTGCAGTGGACCGTGGACCTGTACGTGCTGGTGCTCGCCGCCCTGCTCATGGCGGCCGGTTCGCTGTCGGACCGGGTCGGCCACCGGCGGGTCTTCGTCGCCGGCCTCGTCGTCTTCGCGGCCGCTTCGCTGGCCTGCGGCCTGGCGCCCAGCGTCAGCGTGCTCATCGCGGCCCGGGGCGTGCAGGGCCTCGGCGCCGCGGCGATGTACGCCACGAATGCCGCCCTGCTCGGCATCACCTACGCCGGGCGGGACCGCTCGATCGCGTTCGGCGTGTGGGGCGCGGCCAGCGGCGCCGCGGCCGCGGCCGGGCCGATCGTCGGCGGGTTGCTGACCCAGCACGTCGGCTGGCGGTCGATCTTCCTGGTCAACCTGCCGGTCGCCGTGCTGGCCCTGGTGCTGGCCCGCGTCGCCCTGCCCGCCGGACGGGGCCGGTCCACCGGAGGGGTCGACGTGCCCGGCGTGGTGAGCTTCACCGCCGCCGCGAGCCTGGTGGTGTACGGCCTCATCCGCGCCGGCGACACCGGCTGGAGCGACCCCGTCACGGTCGGCGCGCTGGCCGCGGGCGCGGCCGCGACGGTGGTGTTCCTGCTGCTGGAGCGGGGCCGGCCCGGCGCGCTGCTCGACCTGGGGCTGCTGCGCCGCCCGGCGTTCGCCGCGCTGCTGTTCGGCGCCGCGGCGCTCACCGCGTCCGCGTTCGCCGGCATGGTCTTCGTGTCGCTGTGGGCCCAGTCGGTACTCGGGCTGGGCGCGATGAGCGCCGGCCTGGTCCTCGCCCCGATGGCCGTGGTCTCGTTCGTCGTCGCCGCCGTGGGCGGCCGGCTGCTGCACGCCGTACCGCCCCGGCACAGCATCGGCTGGGGCCTGCTGCTGGTGGCCGCTGGCGCGGCGTTGTGCATGATGGTCGGCCCGGACTCCGGCTGGCCCGTACTCGTGCCGGGCCTGTGCGTCATCGGTGTCGGCGTGGGCCTGAGCACCCCGGTGCTGGCCTCCGCGACCCTGGCCGTGGTGCCGCCGGAGCGCGCCGGCATGGCCAACGGCGCATCGAACACGTTCCGGCAGCTCAGCTACGCCCTGGCCCTGCCGGTTTTCGCCACCGTGGTCACCGCTCAGGCCCGCGAGGTCCTGGGCGAGGGCGGGGTCGGCGCACCCGGCGAGGCGGCGCGGCGACTCACCGGCGGCGGATACCGGGAGCTGCTGGCGGAGGCGCCGGCCGGGGTGCTGCGTGCGGCGTACGCGGCCGGCCTGGACCGGGTCTTCCTGTGCAGCGCGGTGCTGGCCGCGGCCGGCGGGCTGGCGGTGCTGGTCCTGGTGCGCCCGCGGACCCGCGCGCAGGAGCGGCCGTCCGAGCCGGTGACCGCCGGGTCGGTGACCGCCGGGTCGGTGACCGCCGGGTCGGTTTGACCCGTCGCCTCGGGGAAAGTCCAGCCAGGTGAGCGCGCCGAGGGCGGCCGACACGACCAGCGACGAGATCCGGGAGAAGTCCCGGCTCCGTCGCAGCCTCCGGCGCTTCGACCTGCTCTTCTTCCTGATCTGCACGATCGTCGGGCTCGACACGATCGGCGCGGTCGCGAAGAACGGGGCGCAGGGGTTCACCTGGCTGGTCTTTCTCGCCGTGGCGTTCTTCGTGCCGTACGGCCTGCTGATGGCCGAGCTCGGCGCGGCCTTTCCGGTCGAGGGCGGCCCGTACGTGTGGTGCCGGCTCGCCTTCGGCCGGTTCGCCGCCGCGCTCGTCACGGTGCTGTACTGGTGCTCCAACCCGATCTGGCTGGGCGGGACGCTGACCATCCTCGCGGTCTCCGCGTTCGGCGAGTTCTTCACGCCGCTGCACGGGATCGCGAAGCTGCTGTTCGCGCTGGCATTCATCTGGCTCGCGGTGGCCTCGGCGATCGTCTCGGTCCGGCTCGGCCGGTGGGTGCCCAGCCTGGGGGCCTTCGTCCGGGTGGCGGTCGTGGGGTTGTTCACGGTGTCGGTACTGCTGTACGCGCTGCGCAACGGCGTCGGCGGCTTCGGCCCATCGGCCTTCGCGCCGGGGTACGCGGTGTTCATCGCCGTGGTACCCGTGCTGGTCTTCAACTACGTCGGGTTCGAGCTGCCCAGCGCCGCCAGCGAGGAGATGCTCGACCCGCGGCGGGACGTGCCGCGCGCCATCGCCTGGTCCGGCCTCGGCGCGGTGCTGCTCTACGGCACCCCGATCCTGGCCATCCTGCTGGTCCTGCCCCGGGAGCGGGTGACCGGCGTCGGCGGTTTCCTCGACGCGGCCCGGCAGGTGTTCACCGTCTACGGCGGGTCGGTGGCCGGCGACGGCACCGCGACCCTGGCCGGCACCGGAAAGGTCCTCGGCGCCGTGACCGCGGCCGGGTTCGTCTTCGCGCTGCTGTCCAGCGGCGCGACCTGGATCATCGGCGCGGACCGGGCGCTGGCGGTGGCCGGCCTGGACGGCGCCGCACCGCGCGGGCTCGGGCGGATCTCGCCCCGGACCGGCACCCCGATCACGGCGAACCTGCTCAGCGGCGTCATCGCGACGATCGTGATGCTGCTCGCGTTCCGCCTGTCGGCCGGCAGCGCCGAACGGTACTTCGCGATCGCGCTCGGCGTCGCCATCTCCACCACGACGATCTCCTACCTCGGCATCTTCCCGGCACTAGTACGGCTGCGCCGCACGCGCCCGGACGAGCCCCGGCCGTACCGCGTTCCGGGCGGCCCGGCCGGGGCCTGGCTCGCCAGCGGGCTGACCACGTTCTGGGCCGCCGTCGCCACCGTGTGGCTGCTGTGGCCCGGGCTGGGCACCGACTGGTTCGGCGCCGGCGGCGACCCCGACGCGGCGCTGCCGAAG
This sequence comes from Dactylosporangium sp. NPDC000555, assembly GCF_040300025.1. NCBI lineage: Bacteria > Bacillati > Actinomycetota > Actinomycetes > Micromonosporales > Micromonosporaceae > Dactylosporangium > Dactylosporangium sp. NPDC000555. The sequence goes on from NZ_JBEPDB010000087.1 coordinate 17,922, forward strand.
GGGGTCGGGCGCGCCGCGTTCGAGCTCACCCAGATCGGCCCCATCGTGGTGCTGCTCGCGACCGGCGTACTGTTCTACACCCTGGGCGCGCGCACTCGCGACCGGCGACAGTCGTAGCGTCCTGGACTCCCCGCAGGCGCTACGGATCGGTCGGCCGTGGCCGCGCGTCCGGGCGGGCCGTGTCCTCCGCGAGCACCGGGGCCGAGGCGAGCAGCCCTTCGACCACCGCGGTCAGTGCCTCGATCCGCCGCTCCGCGCGGCACATGCGCAACGCCATGTCGCCGGTGTCCGTGCTGGGCCTGTCCTCGTGGATCACGTCCGGCGTCATCATGGTCGACATCGCGGTACACCTCCCCGTTCCGGCTCCGGTCCTGCCTTCCTTCGCCTCAAGCATCCCGGCAGGCGGGGCGGCCCGGGCAGGCATTTCGTCCCGAACGCGCGGGACGTGCACCGGCCCGGCTCAGGGCTGGACGAAGGTGTAGCCCGCGTCGATCAGGCGCGGCAGAGCGATGGTGAGCGCGCTGACGGTCTGGTCGCGGTTGCCGCCGCCGTCGTGCTCGAGGATGATCGCGCCGGGCCGGGTCCTGGTCAGGATCGTGTCGACGATGTGCTGGACGCCGGGGCGGCTCCAGTCGCGCGGGTCCACGCTCCAGTCGAGGGGGCGCATGCCGAGAGCGCCGCACTCGGAGAGCACGGATTCCGACCAGGCGCCACCGGGGGCCCGGAACAGCGTGGGCTGCTGCCCGCCGGACGCGGTGATCGCGTCGCTGGCGCGGCGCAGCTCGGCCCGGATCTGGGCCGCCGACTGCTTCGGCAGGTTGAGCGGGTGCGTGTAGGTGTGGTTGGCGATGTGGTGGCCGCCGGCGACGACCTGCTTGACAAGGTCGGGATGGGCGGCGGCGGACCGGCCGATCATGCAGAACGTCGCCCGGATGTCGTGCTTGGCCAGCAGCGCCAGCACGCGCGGGGTGTACTGCGGGTCGGGCCCGTCGTCGACGGTCAGGGCTATCTGCGTGCCCTTGCACGGCAGGTAGTACTGCGGCCCGCCGCGACGGGGCGTCCCGGCCCCGGCGATCGGTGGACACTGCCCGGGAGTGGGCGGCGCGACGGACGGGATGGCCGACGGCGTGGGTTCGGCGGACGCCTCGGCGGAGTGTGAGTCGCCGGGAAGCTCCCCGCCGGCGTGCCACGCCGCCTTGTCGTGCTTGTCGTGGCCGCAGGCGGCGAGCAGCGAAGCTCCACCGAGCGCCAGCAACACCGAGCGTCGCGCCACCGTCCCGCGGGCCATGAACACACCGCGACTCAAGCACACGCCCGTCCGCCGCGGCAACGCATACCCGTCGCGTGATGGTGACTGGTTCGTCCCTCAGACCGATGACTCAGCCGCCCGGGCGGGCGGCTGAGCCGTGGGTTGGGGCGGGCCGGTCAGGACCGGGCGAGGAACTTGTTCATCGCGTCGATCTCGGCCTGCTGCGCGGTGATGATCTGCCGCGCGAGGGCCTTGGCGTCGGTGTTGGCGCCGCCCGCGAGCTCCTCCTCGGCCATCGCGATGGCGCCACGGTGGTGGGCGATCATCATGGTGCAGAACTGCCGGTCGAAGTCCTTGCCGGTGGCGGCCTCGAGCTTGGCCATGTCGGCGTCGGACATCATCCCCGGCATGGCGGAGTGCGTGCCGTGGTTCATGCCGCCGCTCATCGCCGGGGCGGGGCGGCCCCACTCGGCGAGCCAGCCGGTCAGGGTCTTGATCTCCGGCTCCTGCGCCGCCTCGATCTGCGCGGCCAGGCTCTTGACGTCGGGGTCGGCGGCGCGGGTGCGGGCCAGCGCGGCCATCTCCACGGCCTGCTGGTGGTGCGGGATCATCATCTGGGCGAACTTCACGTCCGCGTCGTTGAACGCGGCAGAGGATGCTCGGCCCGGCGAGGCGCCGCCGCCCGGGGTGGTGTGGCCGGAGTCCATGCCGGGCATCGGATCGTGCCCGCCGCCGCAGGCGCCCAGCAGCAGCGCGGTGGCGAGCGCGGCACCGGCCAGGACGGCGCGGCGCACCAGGGTGCGTGTCATGACGATTGAAGACCTTTCGGTTCGGAAGCTACGCAGGACTCGGCGGCACGGCGCGGCGGATGTGGCCGGGCCGTGCGGGGCGTCCTATGTGCGCAGAACCGACACCGCGGCGAGGGTGAGACCGACCGGTCTGGGTGGTGGTGCCCGCGGCCCGCAGCGCCGCGGGACGCGGGCGCGGGCCGCCGCCGCGGCGGTGCCACGGCGGGCGTGCAGGAGGGCGACAGCGAGCAGCAGGACGGCGAAGGCGACCAGGACGGCCAGGCAGACGCTCCAGTCGCTCATCCCGCCGTGACCGCCGGCCGGACCGGCCAGCGGGGCGCCGCAGCCGTCGGCGGCACACGCGCCGGCGAGGGTCAGCACGGCCATGAGCGGCGCCGAGGCGGTGTGCTCGGCGGTGGCGCCCGCGGTCGTGGCGGGGTGCTCGTGGCCGCCGGCCGGCCGCGGGCCCTGGTGGCCGAGGGTGTGCATGGCCGTCAGGCCCAGCAGGGTGGCCAGCAGCAACGCGAGCCGGGCGGACCGCCCGAGCCTGCCGTTCACCGCATACGCCACGCCTTCACGGTACCGGCAAGGCGCCGCCCGGGTCCGCGGCGCGGTCGTGTCACCCGTCAGGCACGGAAACGGGCGACCTCGCTCTGCAGCTGGGCGGCCAGGCGGGACAGCTCGGCAACGGTCGCGTCGGCCTCGGCGAGCGTGGCGGTGGTGGCCTGCGTTGCCTGCGCGACGCCCGCGATGTTGCCGGCGATGTTGTTCGCGCCGCCGGCGGCGTCGCTGACGCTGCGGGTCATCTCGGCGGTGGTCGCGCTCTGCTGTTCGACGGCGGAGGCGATGGTGAGCTGGTAGTCGTTGATCCGGGCGATGATCCGGCTGATCTCGCCGATCGCGTCGACGGACTTGCCGGTGTCGGCCTGGATCGCCTCGACGCGGCGGGAGATGTCCTCGGTGGCGCGGGCGGTCTCCTGGGCGAGCTCCTTGACCTCGTTCGCGACGACCGCGAAGCCCTTGCCCGCCTCCCCCGCGCGGGCCGCCTCGATGGTGGCGTTGAGGGCGAGCAGGTTGGTCTGCTCGGCGATCGAGGTGATCACCTTGACCACGTTGCCGATCTCGGCGGACGACTCGCCGAGCTTCGACACGGTCTCGTTGGTCGACCTGGCCACGCCGACGGCCTCGGCGGCGACCTGAGCCGCCTCCGACGCGTTGCGGGCGATCTCGCCGATCGAGGAGCCCATCTCCTCGGCGCCCGCGGCGACGGTCTGCACGTTGTGGGACACCGTGCCGGCCGCGCGGGCGGCCACGTCGGCCTGCCGGGCGGCGTCCTGCGCGTTGGCGCCGATGCGACCGGTCACCGCGGTGAGCTGGTGCGAGCTCTGGCCGAGGGTCTGCGCGCCGCCGGTGATGGCGGTGATCGTGCCGTGCAGGCCGGTCCGGGCGGCGTTGACGGCGACGGCCATCGCGCCGAGCTCGTCGCGGGCGTAGACCTCGGCCGGGACGGTGAGGTCCCCGGTGGCGAGTGCGCGCAGCGCCGCGGAGACGCTGCCGAGCTGCCGGCGCAGGATGCGCGCCACCCAGGCGCCGGCGAGCAGCGCGACGGCGAGGCCGCCGACCAGCAGCGCGCCGATGAGCATCTGTGCCTCGCGGTACTGCCGGTCCGCCTCGTTCGCGGTGGCGGTGGCCTCGTTGCTCTCCACGGCCTGCAACTGGTCGAGCGCGGTCTTCGCCCGGTTCTCCAGGTCGGTGGAGACGGCCACGATCTGGTCCTGCGGCGGCACGGTGTAGCCGGCCGGCGGCGCCTCGTTGAAGAGCACCACATCGCGCAGGGTCCGGTACTGCTTCAGTGCCTCGGTGACGCGGTCCGTGGCGGCCAGCCGCGACGGCGACCTGGCGGCCGCGGTGCGGTACTGGGCCACGGTGGCGTCGGTCTGTTCGTCGGCCGCGGCCACCGCCGCGCGGGACTGCTGGGCCTCGGCCTGCACGCCGGCGGCGGAGTAGAGCGCGAACATCAGGGAGTTGCGGTACATGTCCGCCAGTCCCCCGCGCAGCTGAGCGAGCTGCTGCTCGCTGTCGACGTGGCCGCGTTTCATCTCGTGCAGGTCGTCGTTGAGCCCCGACATCCGCACCAGCGCCAGCACGCCGATGGCGGCGGCGACGACGGTGACGAGCAGGACCACGAAGAACGCCTTGGTGATGACCCCGCGGTCGGCCACGAACCCGGTGAGGCTGCCCCGCCGAACGGTCACGCCGATGTCGTGCTGCGCCATGTTGTTCCCTCGATTGCCGACTGTTGCTCCACGGGTACACGACCCCATCGGCGTCAGCCCGGCACGCTTGAGAAGATTCGGCTCAGCCCCGGCGCGGCGGGGCCCAGCGGCCGTCTTTTTCGCACCGCGGCGGGCATGGTCACGCGCTCGCCGGGTAGCCCCGGATCGGCCGTGCGGGACAGACGAGCTTCGGGGGAGCAGGATCGTATGAGCAGGCCGATGACCCAGATGATCCGCCTACCTGTCGGGATCACGCCGAACCTGTTCGGGATGTCGTACGGCCTGGCGGGCCTGTCCGGCTGCTGGAGCTACGCCGCGCTGCTGAGGGTTGCCCCGGGCGCCGTGGCCGACGTCCTGTTCGTCATCACGGCCGTCGTGTGGCTGTTGCTTCTGGCCGCCTACGTGTCCGACGTGCCGCGGCGGCCGGGAGGCTGGCGGGCCGAGCTGAGCGATCCGGTCCAGGCCCCGTTCGTCTCGCTGGCCCCGATCGTCGGCATGCTGTTGTCGATCGGGCTGATGCCGCATGCCCCCGCCGCTGGCCGGTCGCTGTTCGGGCTGTTCGCCGCGGCCACGATCGTGCTCGCGGGCTGGCTGACCGGCCAGTGGATCATGGGCGGCCTGGATCTGGACCGGCTGCATCCCGGATACGTGCTGCCCGCCGTCGCCGGAGGGCTGATCGCCGCGATCGGCGCGGCGACGGCCGGCTGGCCGGGACTCGCCCGCGTGTTCTTCGGATTCGGTCTGGTGTCGTGGCTGCTCATCGGCTCGATCATCCTGGCCCGGCTGTACTTCCGCCCGCCGTTGCCGGCCCAGCTGCAGCCGACGCTGGCGATCGACGTCGCCCCGCCCGCGCTCGCCGGGATCGCCTATCTGGCCGTCACCCGGGGCCGGGTCGACGCCGCCGCCTTCGTGCTCGGCGGCTACACGCTGCTCACGGCCCTCGTCCAGGTGCGCCTCATCGGGGTGTACCGGCGCCTGCGCTTCACCCCCGGGTTCTGGGCGTTCGCGTTCCCTTACGCCGCCGTCGCCACGTTCACGCTGCACTGGCTCGCCTACGCGCGCCCGCCGGCGTACCAGGTCTGGGTCTGGCTGGTGCTGCTGGCGATCACCGTGTTCATCGCCGCCCTCGCGGCCGAGACGGCCACGGCGCTCGCCCGGCACCGTTTCCTGCCGCAGCCCCGCTGACGCACGGGCGGGCCGGCTCGACGAGCCGGCCCGCCCGTTTCCTTCGGGATACTCAGGCGGAGTAGCCGCGAGCCGCCATCCAGTGCGCCATGTTGCTGGTCGCCATCCAGTACGTCTTCGGGCCGAACATGCCGGACGGGTCGGCGACCTGAACGGCACGGCCGTTGTCGCGGTAGCCGACGATCGCGATGAAGTGGCCGCCCGAGAACTCGTGCCAGACGCCGACCGCGTCCGTCGCCCCGCCGACGATGTTCGCCACGATCGCGCGGTCACCGCTGATGGCCCGCACGACGTCCTCCTGCACGCGCGTGGCCTCCTCGGCCGTCGCGCGCTGCCCCGGGATCCACCGGGTCTGGTACACGTCCTTGCCCAGCACGCTGTTGAGCACCCGCGTGGTGTCGGCGGCCGAGTTGGTGCCGCTGGTCGTGGTGCCGAGCCTCCTCGCGATCTCGTCCTGGGACATGTTGACGCCGTCCGCGGTCAGCACGATGCGGGTCGAGGCCGGGCCGCAGTAGTAGTAGTTCGGCTGGAACTGGAAGTCGTACTGCAGGACCTTCTCCGCCGGCGCCTCGGGGGCCGGGCTCGTCGGCTCCGGGTTCGCCGGCGCGGCGCCGATCGCCGGCCGGTTGTTCCCGTCGGCGGCTCCCATCGCGGCGACCGCCGTGTCGTGGGCCCCGGCCGGCGTCTCGGTCTGGTTGAACACCACTGCGGTGGTGACGGCGGCCACGAGCAGGGCGGCCGAGCCCAGCACCGCCGGGTACAGGCGGTGGGTGGTGGTGCGGTGGAGCAGCGGACGAATCGATCGGTGACGCATGTGGTACTCCAAAAGCAGGCTGCCGCACGTGGTCGGCGGATCGGATGGCGACGCTGAGCCACGGCGTTCACGGCACGGACCGGCGCGAGGGCAGGCGAAGGCGGCCCGCACACGGCGATGCCGTGCCGGGCGTGCCGTCGTGCGACGGGAACGCGGAAGTGTCGTGGCTCTTTTAGAGGCGGCATCGCGGCAGCGTCAGACGCCCGCTTCGCGCGGCGACCGGGCCGCGAGCGGTGCGAGGAGGGGTCCGGAGACGGGGGTCTGACCTCAGCCGTCGAGCGCCGGGCAGCAGGGCCGGTGCGGCCTCGTGCTGCCCGATGTCCTACCGTGCGGTGGTGTCCCGCCGGGGTGCGGTGCGGGTGCCGCGGCTAGGGGGCGCGCCATGCCAGAGGTCGTACACCGTTGAAGTCTCCTTCCGATGCCGCCTACCGGGTTAGCTGACGGATTCGGGCTGGAAGTGCCCTACCGCGGGCGGTGACGCCCGCGGATTCACCCCGGGACTGCATGGGTCCCCGGCTCGTTCGCACGACTCGGCGGGTCCGCGCCGGCGCCATTTCGCAATGGCAGACGACCGGCTCGGACCGCCTGACCCTACTGGCCGGTACGGGGGTTGCCAAGCGTTCAACCGGGTCCTGCAAGTGGACGCCATTGGCGTACCTGCCAGCCGGTATGGCGGCATGCGGGTAGCCGGGCGACCCGGACGGCCGGTGGCAGCGATGTCCGGCTCATACGCGTTCAGCAACACTGGTCGGCGTCAACCCCCGGCCCGAGAAGGTTTCTCGTCACCGTGAGTTCCCGGTCTTCGACCACGCGCCCGGACGCAAAACACTCCGACTCCCCCTGGGCACCGCTGCGCTGCCGCACCTTCCGCGCGCTGTGGCTCGCCATGGCCGCCGCCAACGCCGGCATGGCGATGCAGGTCGTGGGCGCCCAGTGGCTCGCCGCCGGCGCCGGCGCGAACGGACGGCACGCGGCCGCCGACATCCTCGTCACGCTGGTACAGGCGGCGGGCATGCTGCCCATCCTGGTGCTCGGCCTGCCGGCCGGCGTGCTGGCCGACCTGGTGGACCGCAGGCGCCTGCTCATCCGGGTCCAGCTCGGCACCGCCCTCGTCGGCCTGCTGCTCGCGGCGCTGGCCATGGACGGCCGGATCCAGTCGATGACGCTGCTCTCGCTGCAGTGCGCGCTCGGTGTGGGTGCGGCCTTCACGATGCCCGCGTTCGGGTCGCTGACCCCGGAGCTGGTGGAACGCCGGCACCTGCCGCAGGCCTCGGCGCTCGGGGCGATCAGCGCCAACGTCACACGGGCCGCCGGCCCGGCGACCGCCGGTTTCCTCATCGCACGGGCCGGCGCGTCGGCCGTGTTCGCGCTGCACGCCGTGACCGTCATCGTGTTCGTCGTGGTGCTGACCGTCTGGCGTCCCGAGCGCCCGTCCGCCCCGCGCTGCACGGAGCCCTTCGGCGCGGCGCTCGGTGCGGGATGGCGATACGTTCGCAGCACGCCGGTCGTACGCCGGATTCTCGGGCACGCGCTGGTGTTCCTGCTGCCCGGCTCGGCGCTGCTGGCGCTGCTGCCGCTGCTGGCGGCCAACCGGCTCGGCCTCGGCGTCACCGGACTCGGCGTGCTGCTCGGTGCGCTCGGCGCCGGCGCGGTGGCCGGCGCGATCGTCCAGCCGCGGCTGCGCGCGCTGCCCGCCCGGGACCGCATGGCCGCCGCCGCGGGCGTGTTCCTGGCGGCGCTCGTGATCGTGGCGGTCAGCCGCGACCCGGTCACCGTCGGCGTCGTGCTGGTCGCCGCCGGCGCGGCCTGGGTGATCGCGCTGGCCTGCACCAACTCGGCGATCGAGAGCTACCTGCCCGAACACGTCCGGGCGCGCGGGCTGGCGTTCTACCAGGTCGTGCTCTTCGGCGGGCAGGGCCTCGGCGCGGTGGGCTGGGGTCTCTGCGCGCACAGCCTCGGCCTGCAGTGGGCGCTGCTGCTGGCCGCGGCCGGCCTCGGCGTCGCGGCGCTGGCCGGGCGCGGGTGGCCGCTGCACGAGCACGGCCACGACGCCGAACAACCGAGCACCGCACAGCCCGGCCCCGAGCAAACCGGCCCCGAGCAAACCAGCTCCGAACGACCCGGGCCGGAGGCGCCGAGCCGGCCGTTCGCGCTGCCGTCCTGGAGGGATCTGGTGCGCCGCCGACCGGCCCGGCCGGCCCGCCGGCCCACCACGCCGCGGTCCGACGGGCGCCCTCTGGCCCGTCCCCCGGCTCGCCTCGCGGCCCGTCCCCCGGCCCGTCTCGAGGCCCGGCAGACCCGGCCGGCGACCGCCGGCGCCGCCCCGGTCGCGATGCGCGCCGCATCGGTGGTGAGCACGCTGCTCGGGCCGGCCCGTCCACCGCCGGGTGGGCCGGCGCGCTGACGCCGGCGCGGCAGCGACCCGGACGAAAGGGCCGATGGGCCGGCTGGGAGCGCCTTCCCGGGCGTTGACCGCGGGGCCGCACGCCTTCAGCCGGCCGGGCCGACGGCCAGCGTCACCGTTGCCGCGACCGCCTGGCCGGCCTGGTCCGTCCAGGTGATCCTGACCCGGTCGCCCGGATGGTGGGTGTCGAGCACGGACGTGAGCTCGCGGGCGGAGCCGACGGGCCGGCCGTCCACCGACCGGATGATGTCGCCCGCGCCGACGCCGGCGCGCTCGGCGGGACTGCCGAAGATCACTCCGGTCACCATGACCCCGGCGACCTGGCCTTCCGCATCGGCGGCGGCGACGCCGAGCAGGGCGGTCGGGCCGATGTGGATCGTCGGCGACGCCGTGCCGGCCATGATCTGCTGTGCGACGCCCACCGCGGTGTTGCTCGGTATGGCGAACCCCGTGCCACCCGTGGCCTGGCCCTGTTCCTCGATGGACGCGGCGGTGTTGATGCCGACGAGCCGGCCGGACCGGTCGACCAGCGGGCCGCCGGAGTCCCCGGACCGGATGTCCGCGGCCACCTGGATGAGGCCGGTGAGCTGCTGCACGCCGCCGTCCGGCTCCTGAGCGGTGATCGACCGGTCCAGCGCCGTGACCGATCCGGTCACCGCGGTCGGCGTCCCGCCGGCGCCGCCAGCATTGCCCACGGCGACGACCGAGTCACCGACCGTGACCGACGAGGAGTCGGCCACCGCGAGCCGGGGCAGCCCGGTCGCGTTGGCCAGCTGGATCACGGCGATGTCGTGGGAGCGGTCGTAGCCGACGACGCTGGCGTGGTACGTCCGGCCGTTGGCGACCGCCCTGCCGGTGATCGAGGTGGCGCCCGCGACGACGTGGTTGTTGGTCAGCACCAGGCCGGTGCCGGTGAGCACGACGCCCGTACCGGCCGCGCGGGCGTTGCGCAGGCCCAGCGTGCTGTTGATGTCCACGACGCTGCGGTTCACGGACGAGATGATCGCCGCGGGGTCGCTCGGGGTAGCGCCGAATGGAGCCGGCGGAGCGGTGTTCACCCGCACGGCGACCGACGGCCGGGGGCCAGGTGGCTGGGGCCGCACGCCCGTCAACGGCCCGGCGACGCCGACCAGTGAGGCTGGGACCACCAGCAGAAGCACCAGCAGGACCACCGGCACGACGCGGCCGACGATCCAGCGCTGCGCACTGTACGGAGCTGACATCCGGGCTACCACCGCCGATCCGCCGTTGGACTGCCTACCCAGGGTCCACCGGCGGAATCGTCGCGCTCGCCCTACCATTGCGAATGGTCGCCCACGCGCACAAATCGGTGTAGGCACGATGTGACGTGTGCGTGGAGGTGTCGGATGCAGGCAGGCGGGATGCGGTCACGCATCACTCGGCTGGACGTCGACGGGCGCACGGTCATTCGCAAGGAGCCGTTGGGACCGGACGCACAGCGCCGGGTGCAGCACGAGTCGGCGATCCTGGAGCGACTGCGTGGCGTCGCGGGCGTCGCGCAACTGGTGGCGGTGCCGGCGCACGCCGAGTCGATCACGGTCGAGGACGTCGGCGACACGAGCCTGGCCGCCGTGGCGAAGCCGCTGGACGTCTGCGATCTGATCGGGCTCGCCTTGAATCTGGCCCGGGCCGTGGCGGGGATGCACCACCGCGGCGTGATACACCGGGACATCACCCCGGCGAACATCGTGATCTCCCGGGACGGCTCACCCTGCCTGGTGGACTTCACCCTGGCGACGTCGTTCGCCGAGATCCGTCCGCCGTTCACGCACCACACCGAGATCGTCGGCACGCTGGCGTACCTGGCGCCGGAGCAGACCGGGCGCACCGGCCGCTCGGTGGATCAGCGAGCCGACCTGTACGCGCTCGGCGCGACGCTGTACGAGCTGGCGACCGGCGCACCGCCGTTCGGTTCCGGCGACCCGTTGCGGCTCACGCACGACCATCTGGCGCGCGTGGCGGTGCCGCCGGCGCGGGTGAACCCGGCCGTGCCCGGGCCGCTGTCCGAGATCATCATGCATCTGCTGGAGAAGGAGCCGGACGACCGGTACCAGACCGCGGACGGCGTGCTCCACGACCTGGAGCTGCTGCGCGACGCGGAGCCGCGCGACGCGGCCGCGCTGCGGGTCGGCGCGTACGACGTTCCGCTGCGGTTGCTGCCGCCGTCGCGGCTGGTCGGGCGCGACGGCGAGGTGTCGGCGCTACGGGCGGCGTTCCGCGACGCGCTGGCGGGCCGGTGTCGCGGGGTCCTCGTCGGCGGGGCGGCGGGCGTGGGCAAGACAGCGCTGGTCGACGAGCTGCGGCCGGTGGTGACGGGCCGGGACGGCTGGTTCGTGGTGGGCAAGGTCGACCAGTACCGGCCGGACCTGGAGTTCGACGCGGTGCAGCAGGCGTTCCGCGCGCTGGGCCGGCTGTTGCTGGCCGAGCCGGAGGATGCGCTGGCCGAGGTACGCGGGCGGATCCTGATGGCGGTCGGCCCGAACGCGGGGCTGCTGAGCGCGGTGCTGCCGGAGTTCGCGGCGCTGCTCGGGGTGCCGCCCGATGCCGGGGATCCGCTGACCGCGAAGGTGCGGGTGCAGCGCGCGGTGGTGCGGGTGTTGCGTGCGGTGGCCTCGCGGCAACGCCCGATCGTGGTGTTCGTCGACGACCTGCAGTGGGCGGGGCGCACGACCCTTGGCGTCGCCGACGAGGTGCTGAGCGAGGAGCCGATCGAGGGCCTGCTGCTCGTGTGCGCCTACCGCGACGCCGACGTCGACGCGGCGCATCCGATGGCGACGCCGCTGTCGCGGTGGCGGGAGCAGCCCGGGGTACGGCAGCTGCGGCTGGACAACCTGGCCGGCCCCGATCTCGTCAGCATGGTCGCCGAGATGCTGCACGTGGATCCGTCCCGGGCGACGGGACTGGCCGCGGCGATCGGCTCGCACACCCGCGGAAACCCGTACGAGACGGTGGAGCTGCTCAACGCCCTGCGCCGCGACGGCGTGCTGGCCCTGGCGGCGGACGGGTGGCACTGGGACGAGACGGAGGTGCGCCGCCGCCTGCGCCGGTCCGAGGTGACGGGCCTGCCGCAGGCGCGGCTCGAGGACATGCCGGCGCGCTCCCGCCAGGTGGTGGAGGCGATGGCGTGTCTCGGCGGGCGGGCCGAGCTCTCCCTGCTGCAGGCCGCGACCGGCGCGACGGCGGACAGGGTGGAACAGTCGCTCGTTCCCGCGCTCGACGAGGGCCTGCTCGTGGTGGAGCCCGGGGTCCAGGAGGCGGTGCGGTTCCGGCACGACCAGACCCGCGAGATGGTCCTGCGCGCGATGGACCCGCAACGCCGGCGCGCCCTGCGGCTGTCCGTCGCGCGGCGGCTCGCCGACGTGCCGGAACTGTTCGCCGCCGCGGCGGAGCAGTACGCCGCGGCGATCGACGCGGTCGACGACCCCGCGGAGCAGCGCCGGGTCGTGGGACTGCTGCGGCGCGCCGCCGGCCAGGCCACGCTGACCGGCGACCACGCGCTGGTGGAGGCGCTGCTGACGGCCGCGCTGCTGATCGGCCCGGACGAGACGGCCACGCTCGTCGAGGTGCACACCGCACGCCACGCCGCGATGTACGGCCAGGGGCACCTCGACGAGGCGGATGAGGAGTACCGGACGATCGAGGAACTCTGCGACGGCGTCCTGGACCGGGCGGACGCGACCGGGGTGCAGGTGAGCAGCCTCACCCACCGGTGCCGCTTCGCCGAGGCGACCAAGCTGGGCGTCGAGTCGCTGCGTGAGCTCGGCGTCGCCGTCCCCGCCGCGGACCGGATCCCCGACGATCTCGACCGCCAGTTCGCGTATCTGCGGTGGTGGCTGGATCACCCCGAGACCGACGATCCGGCCCGGCCGGAGATCGCCGATCCCTTGCTCCTCGCCGCGGCGCGTCTGCTCAACGCGGTCATCGCGGCCGCGTACTTCTCCGGCGACTACGCCGCGCACTGCTGGCTCGGCCTGGAGTCGCTGCGGATCTGGGTCGAGCACGGCCCGGACCCCATCCTGATCGGGCCGGCCAGCATCGGCTGCACCGCCGCGGTGCTGCGCGGGGACTTCTCGGCGGGGTACCGCGGGAGCCGGCGGATCGTGGCGCAGGGCGAGGTCCGCGGCTACGAGCCCGGCACCTCGCAGGCGCGCGCCATGCTGGCCGCGCACAGCCATTGGTTCGAGCCGGCCGAGGAAGGCGTCCGGGCCTGCCAGCGGGCCCGGGAGGGACTGATCGCCGGCGGCGACCTGGCCAACGCCGGCTATACCTACTACCAGACAGCATCCGGCCTGGTGGACTGCGGGCCGACGCTCGACGACCTCGTCGCCGAGCTCGACGCCGGGCGGGCGTTCGTCCGGCGTACCGGCAACGAACAGACCGATCAGGTGCTCGACAGCTACCGGTGGCTGGTCGGTGCGCTGCGCGGCAAGGGCCCCGCCACCATGGGCGACGCGTATCCCGCCGACACGCCAACGCCGCTGCCGGCACATCTCACCCGCGGGATCGCGGCCGCCATCCTCGACGATCCGGCCGGCCTGGCGCGGCACAGCAAGGCGGCGATGTCGGTGCTGACCGGCCTGGGCCCGTACCCGTCCGACGCGGCCTACCTCCTGCGCGGGCTCGCCCTGGCCGGGGAGGTCCGCGCCGGCCACGACGGCGGGCACGACGGCCTGCTGTCCGAACTCGACGACGTGACGGGATGGCTGGCTGCCCGAGCCGCCGACGCGCCGATGAACTTCCTGCACATGCTGCGGCTACTCGAGGCCGAACGGGCGTGGGCGGCCGGCGACTTCCGCGCCGCCGCCCTCGCCTTCGACGCCGCCCTGGACGCGGTCGCCCGGCACCGGCACCCGTGGCACCGGGCCCTGATCACCGAACGCGCGGCCCGTTTCCATCTCACCAACGGCCTCGAGCACGCCGGTCACGGCCTCATGGCCGAGGCGCGGCAGGAGTACCTCGCCTGGGGCGCCACCGCGAAGGTCGAACAGCTCGACTGGGCATACCCGGCGCTGCGACCGCAACCCGAGCGGACCGCGGTGCCGGAGCCCGCCCTGCCCGGCGATGCGCTCTACCAGCGGGCCGCCGTCACGACCGGGACGCTCGACCTGTTCGGCATCCTGTCCGCGTCGCAGGCGCTGAGCTCGGAGACCGGCATCGAACGGCTGCACTCGCGCGTGGCGCACGTGCTCAGCGCGATGACCGGCGCCACCGACGTGTACCTGCTGTTGCGCGGCGACGACCGGCAGGAGTGGCTGCGGCCCCTGCCCGGCGGCGAGGGCATCGTCCCGGTCACCGGCGCCGGCGACGAGCCCGCGGCGCCGATGTCGGTGGTGCGTTATGCCCAGCGGACCCGCGAGCCGCTGATCGTGGGCGACGCCACGAGCGACGACCGCTTCGCCCGCGACCCGTACTTCGCCGGCGTCACGTGCTGCTCGCTGCTGGCCGTGCCGATCCTCAGCCGCGACACGCTTCAGGCGATCCTGATGCTGGAGAACCGCCTCATCCGCGGCGCCTTCACCACCGCGCGGCTCGAGGCCGTCCGGCTCATCGCCGGCCAGCTCGCCGTCTCGCTCGACAACGTCCAGCTGTACGCCGAGTTCCGCCGGATCGCCGACGAGCAGACGGCGTTGCGGCGGGTGGCGACGCTCGTCGCCCGCGGGACGGGGCCCGAGCTCGTGTTCGCCGCGGTGGCCGACGAGGTCGGCGTGCTCTTCGACGTCGACGCCACGGCGATCGTCCGGTTCGAGCCGGACGACGAGGTGACCATGCTGGGATGCCACGGGCTCGGGGACATCCGGCCGGGCATGCGCGGCAGGCCGGACCCCCGCTGGGCCATGGCGACGGTCCGGGCCACGGGTCGCGCGGCCCGCCGCGACGTGCAGGACCCCGCGTCGGTGGCCTCGTTCCCGGCCGCTCCGGTGGAACTGCGGTCCTCGGTCGCCAGCCCGATCGTGGTCGAGGGCCGGCTCTGGGGCGCCGTGGCCGCCGGGTCGCGGCGCCGGCGGCTGCCTGCGGAGACCGGACAACGGCTGGCCGGCTTCACCGAGCTCGTCGCGAGCGCCATCGCCAACGCCGAAAGCCGGACCGAGCTCACCAACTCGCGTGCGCGGATCGTCGCCGCCGCCGATCACTCCCGCCGGCGCATCGAGCGGGACCTGCACGATGGCGCCCAGCAGCGGCTGGTCTCGCTGGCGCTACAGGTGCGCACGGCACAGGCCGCGCTGCCGCCGGAGCTCGACGGGATCGGTGCCCAGCTCGACCGCGCCGCCACCGAGGCAACCGAGGCGCTGGACGAGCTGCGCGAGATCTCACGCGGCATCCACCCGGCGATCCTGACCGACGGCGGCCTCGGCCCGGCGCTGCGTGCCCTGGCCCGCCGCTCGCCGGTCCCGGTCGACCTCGACATTCGCACGAAGGAGCGGCCGCCCGAGCAGTACGAGGTCAGCACGTACTACGTCGTCGCCGAGGCGCTGACCAACGCGGCCAAGCACGCGCACGCCTCGGCCGTCACGGTCACCGTCGAGACCGACGCCACCAATGCCACGGATGCCACGGGCACCGTCCTGCGCGTCGCGGTCAGCGACGACGGCGTCGGCGGCGCCGACTTCGCCCGGGGCACGGGCCTGCTCGGCCTCAAGGACCGGGTGGAGGCGCTCGGCGGGCGGATCCGGCTCGACAGCCCCCGCGGGGCGGGCACCCGCCTGCGCGTGGAGTTCCCGCTCGCCGCCGCGTAGCCGCGGCACGGCGCCGGGCGAGCGCGCCTGCGACGGACCGGCCGTTCGGACGCTGACGGTCTCGAACGGCCGGAACCGGTAGTGCGCTCAGATGCCGATGCTGCGCCCGTCGGCGCGCCACGCCACCGCGATGCCGGGCTTGGCGAAGTCGCCGTCGGGCCAGTTCGACGCCGGGTTCTCGACCGACGCCCCGCTGATCTCGCCCGGGTGCTGGACGGCGACGAATGCGCTCTTGTTGTCGCCGTGGATCCACGGGCCGCAGGTCTCGGCGCCGTACGGGACCGTCAGGAACTGCTTGAGGTGGCCCCGCTCCGGGCCCTCCAGCGGCACCGCGAACAGGCCATCGTTGGTGCCCAGCGCGTTGCCGTCGGTCGCGATCCACAGGTTGCCGGCGCCGTCGAACGCGACGTTGTCCGGGCAGGAGATCGGCGAGACCTTGGACTTGTCGAAGCCCATGAAGTACGTCGCCGGATCCTTGGGGTCGCCGCAGACGATCGGGATCGTCCAGGTGAACGTGGTCGCCGTGTGGTCGCCCCGGTCCTCGGTGATCTCAAGGATGTGGCCGTGCTTGTTGTTGGTGCGCGGGTTCGCCTCGTCGGCGGGCGCCTTGCCGGCCGGGCCGCGCGCCGTGTTGTTCGTCAGCGCGACGTAGATCTTGCCGGTATTCGGGTTGGGCTCGACGTCCTCGGGGCGGTCCATCTTCGTGGCGCCGACCGCGTCGCCGGCGAGCCGGGTGAAGACCAGCACCTCCTCGGTGGTCATGCCCGGCACCTGTGATCTGCCGTCCTTGACCAGCGGCACCCAGGTGCCCGTGCCGTTGAACGCGCCGTCGGAGGGCAGCTTGCCGCTGCCGTCGATCTCGGCAGCCGAGGTGAAGCCGAGCTTCGCCACATAGAGCGTGCCGGACTCGAGCAGGGTCAGGTTGTGCCGGCGGGCGGCGGACGACTTGCCGGCGTCGAACTTCTTGTCGGACACGAACTTGTACAGGTAGTCGAACCGCTCGTCGTCGCCCGTGTACGCGACGGCCTTGCCGTTGCCGGCGATGACGACGTTGGCGCCCTCGTGCTTGAACCGGCCGAGGGCCGTGTGCTTGCGCGGCGTCGAGCCCGGGGTGAACGGGTCGATCTCGACGATCCAGCCGAACCGGTTGGCCTCGTTGGGGTGCTTCGACAGGTCGAAGCGCTCGTCGGCGCGGTCCCACTTGCGGCTGCCCGACGGGTAGCGGTTGACGGTGTCGATCCCGTAGCGGTTGAACCGGTCCTTGTCGGCGCCGGTCGACTTCTCGGCGCCGACGAAGTACTGGTTGAAGTTCTCCTCGCCGGACAGGATCGTGCCCCACGGCGTGACCCCGCCGGCGCAGTTGTTCAGCGTGCCGATGACGTCGCGGCCGCTCGGGTCGGCCTTGGTCTTCAGCAGGGCGCTGCCGGCGGCCGGGCCGACGACCGTGAAGTGCGTGGCGAGCGCGGTGACCCGGCGGTTGTACTGCCGCCGGCCCTTCGACACCGGCACCCACCGGCCGGTCCGGCCGACCCGCTCGAGCTCGACGACCGACATGCCGTGGGCGGCCATCGCGACCCGCAGCTGCTCCACCGACAATCCGTCGATGCCGGAGAAGCCGGGGAACATGAGGTCCTCGTTGGTGTACTCGTGGTTGCACACGAGCAACGCCCGCTCGCCGTGGCGGTCCAGCGGCAGCACGGCGACGAAGTCGTTGTTGTAGCCGAACTGCTTCGACTGCGCCTCGGCGCTCTGCCTGGCCACGTTGAACCGCGGCGCGCCGGGCACGACCTCGTCGCCCCACTTGATGACGACGGCGTGCTCGTAGCCGTTGGGCACGACGATGCCGTCGACCTGGTTGGGGGTGACGGACTTGAAGGTCAGCTGCGACGGCTGCGGTGCCTTCGCCGCGAAGGTGTCGACCTCCGGCAGCTGCACGTCGGGTTCGCCGGCCTTCGCCGCGGGGGCGGCGAACGCGGGCACCCCACCGGCGGCGACGCCGGTGCCGGCGAGGCCGATGACGAGCGCGCCGCGCATGAGGCCGCGGCGGCTCACGCTGTTGACCAGGTCGCCGAAGTACTCGTTGTCCGACCGGTTCGGCACGGGGTGGTCGCAGGCGTTGCCGCAGCGGTAGAGACAGGTCATGCGGTCACGGCCGCCGTGGGGCGCCTGCGCCGTGCCGATCAACGGCAACTGGCGACGGGTTGGCTCCTGCATACTGGCTCCTCGCGATACGGGATTCGTGTTCAGCTGGGGATTCCCCGGCACCGTAGAAGCCGGCCATGAACACCGCGTGGCCTCGCGTTGAACCGTAACGTTTTACTGTTCGCATGTTGGGGCATGAGGGCCGCAATCGGCCGCGGCACGCCGGGGATCGAAGCTCACGCGGTATCTCGGTAGGTCTCGCGGAACAGGGCGTCGATCCGGGCCCGCTCGGGCAGCGCCACGGCCGCGCCGGGTCGCTGTGCGCAGGCCGCCCCGGCGGCACACGCCCAGCGCAGCGCGTCCTCGG
>NZ_JBEPDB010000088.1:0-35596 GCF_040300025.1 Dactylosporangium sp. NPDC000555
GCCGGGTCAGTTGGAGGCGATGCCGAGCCCGCCGGCGCCGCCGTGGAACTGGGTGCCCTGGGCGAAGGTGGTGTCGAGGCGCGCCTGCAGGGCGTCGAGCTCGCCGAAGTTGGCCTGGTGGGCGTGCTCGCTGCCCTCGGCGGCGAAGACGTGGTCGTCGACCTCGGCGCTGTGGCTGTAGTTGGTGAAGTCGGTCGCCTCGTAGTGCACCCCGCCCGGCTGGCTGAACTCGACGTGGTGGCCCTGCGCGAAGTTGGTCGACTCCGCCGCGTGGTGGTCCTGTTCGTAGACGCCGAACTGGTTGTTGTAGTCGGCCTCGGAGCCCTGGGCCTGGTGGAGCTGGTTGAGGGCGTCGTGCTCCTGGCCGGCCTCGTAGTGGCCGTAGTCCACGTCGTGGCCGCCGTCGTAGCCGCCGGTGTCGATGTCGCTCATGTCGTTTCCCCCTGGTCCTGGGCTGTGCTGCCGTTGACGAGAACATTAGGCGACCGCGGCGGGCGGTTGAATCCCCGAAACGTGCCAGCGCCGGAGCCTACTCGTTCTTCTCCTCGCGCCGGCGCAGCTCCTCCTCGCGGCGGCGCAGGTCGGACTCCCACTTGGAGAACATCTCCTCGTCGGCGCGGCGGTTGCGGGCCAGCTCGCGCAGGAAGTCGGGGTCGTCATCCGGGGCCACCTGCCGGCGGCTCGGGCGCTGGTCCTCCGGGAAACCGCTGCCGGGGCGCCATTGCGAACCGGCGCCGGTGCCGGCGCGGGCCTGCTGGGGCCGGCCGGCCACGAACCAGGCGATCCAGCCCACCGGCGAGAACAGCAGGATGATGAAGACCCAGGCGACCTTCGGCAGGTTGCGCACCTGGTGCTCGTCCGTCGACAGACAGTCGATCAGCGCGACCACGAGAACAACAAGGTCGATCAGGAACAGCAGTCCGTAGAGGCGAATCACGCGGGACATCATGCCGCAACCGGCGCCCGCTGTCCGCCCCGCGACCGGTTTGACATGAGCGTGCCCGTGACCAACCTTGGCCTGGCCGCGCGGATCACCGGCACGTGCCGTCTGACCAGGACGCGACCTTGCGGCACATATCCGTCAGCTTCACCGCGGCCACCGCAGGTATGAACCCAGTCCGGCATCACCACCTCACAGGACGCAGCCTTGGGCGCCAGACAGCGGCCGCGTCAGCGGTCTGTTTCGCACTCCCTCGGTGCGGCCAGGCAGGGCCAGTCAGGGCAAGGCGCAATGAGCGATATCGACACCGGCGGCCAGGAGGACAACACTGTCAACCGGGACGACGCGGCGGAGGCTGGCACCGCGCGACCTCGGCTCGTCGCCTCACCTGCCACGATGCCCATCCACCTAGGACACTCGGCGGACGGGCCGGAAAAAAGCGAGGAGCGTTGGCCGATGCCATATCGCAGGAGGGGCTGAACCTCTGCGGGCATCGGCCAACGCTCGCTTCGCCGGGGCAAGGCGGTACCCCTGCTACGTCGGGCGGCCGTGACTCAGCGACTCAACAGCTGGAGGCGAAGCCGAGCAGCGCGATCGAGTTGCACGAGACGTTGATCGGGGCCTGCACCGTGAGCGACGACTGGTTGCCGTTGCCGATGCCGGCGTTGTAGCCCGTGGTCCAGCCGCCGTTGCCGTTGGACGCCATCGCGCCGCCGTTGCCACGCGAGTTGGCGCCGGCGCTGTTGTACTTCTTGTACTTCTTGTGCTTCTGGTTGGCCGCGTAGCCGTTGGCGTTGCCGTTGCCGTTGGAGCCGCTGCCGTTGTAGGCGTATGCGCCGCCGTCGCAGTTCGCGCTGGCGAAGCCGAGGATCGCGAGCGAGTTGCCGCAGATGTTCACCGGCGTCTGGATGGTGGTGGAGCTCTGGTTGCCGTTGAAGAGTCCAACGTTGGGCCCGCTGTTCCATGAGTCGGCGTGCGCGGCGGTGCCGGTGAGCGCGAGGCCACCCATTGCCAGCGCGGCCACCTGCACCGACCGGATGAGCCAGCGTTTCATGATGACGACCTTTCGACGAGTGATCGACGGGGAACGTCCCGTCGCGCCCTCCACCTAACCCGAAATGCGAGCTTCGGACGGATAATTTGCGAAATTCTGTCACGCAATGCACCCGTGCGGTGACATAAAGTAGTCTCGACGAAGCCGCGGCGGCGAGGGCGATGCCGTCACGATTTGCGGGCGCGGCGCCTCAGGAGGTATCGGATCAGGAAGAACAGCGCGATGGCGGCCACCGCGCCGGCCGCGGGGATCCGGAAGCGCCGCAGGACGTCGAGGTGGTTCCCCGCGACGGCGCCCACCGTGACCCACAGCGCGGTCCAGAGCACCGCGCCGATGCCGTCGCGGATCGCGTAGCGCAGCCACGGCAGTGCGGTGGCGCCCGCGATCAGGCCGTTGGTCTGGCGCAGCCCGTCGATGAACCGGGCGACCACGATGATGTTGATCCCGCGGGTGGCGACGAAGCGCTCGGCACGCGCGAGGCGCGGCTCGGTCAGGCCGACCCGCCGCCCGTAGCGCAGGATGACGGGGCGCCCCGCGCGGCGCCCGAGCAGGTACCCGAGATTGTCCCCGGCGACCGCGGCCAGGAACGTGATCGCGACGACCGCGGGCAGCCAGAGTTTGCCGTGCGCGGCGAGCGCCGAGGCCGCGACGACCACGCTGACCGCGGGGGTCGGGATGCCCACGCCCTCGAGCAGCACGAGTAACGCCAGCGCCGGGTAGCCGTATCGCTCGAAGTGCTCCATCGACCAAGATCCTGCCATGGGTACCATGGAAGGCAATGGCCAACTGGTATGAATCGCACGTCGACCGGCAGATCCGGGAGGCCCAGGAGCGGGGCGAGTTCGACAACCTGCCCGGCGCCGGCCGGCCGCTGCCCGACCACGGCGAGTTGTACGACGACGACTGGTGGGTCAAGGATCTCGCGCGCCGCGAACGTTTGCCCGGCGGCATTCCGCCCACCCTGCGGCTGCGCCGCGAGGTCGAGGACCTCCCGGAGGCGCTGGCGAAGTTCAAGACCGAGGATTCGGTACGCCGCACCGTCGCCGACCTCAACATCCGCATCGAGCGGGCGAAGCGCGGCCTGATCGAGGGCCCGCCGACGATCCTGCGACCACTGGCCCCCGAGGAGATCGTCGCCGCCTGGCGCCGCGCCCGGTGACACCGCCCGGCACGAGCACTGATGCCCGTACGGCCCGGGATTGACAGCGGCGTGTGAGGACACTTACCTTTCCAGAACTGTTAGTCAGTCTTCCTATTAGTTGGAGGCAACCGTGGTCCGCGGTAGGTCCTCCAAGCCGCTCAAGGCCCTCAACATCGTGCAGGGCGTGACACCGACAGGAGTCAAGGGTTGAAAATCGCGGTCGTCGGGGGCGGGTCCACCTACACCCCGGAGCTCATCGACGGGTTCGCTCGGCTGGCGCCGTTCGCGACCGAGATCGTGCTGCTGGACCCCGCGGCGGACCGGCTGTCCCTCGTGGGCTCGTTCGCGCAGCGGATCCTGGCCAACCACGGCTCGCCGGCCAAGCTGCGCTGGACCTCCGACGTCGACGACGCGCTCGCCGGGGCCTCCACGGTGGTCATCCAGCTGCGCGTCGGCGGCCAGCGGGCCCGGATCAGCGACGAGACGTTCCCGCTGGCCTGCGACTGCGTCGGCCAGGAGACGACCGGCGCGGGCGGCTTCGCCAAGGCGCTGCGCACCGTGCCCGTCGTGCTCGACATCGCCCGCCGCGCCGACCCGGGCGCGTGGATCGTCAACTTCACCAACCCGGTCGGCATCGTCACCCGCGCGCTGCTCGACGACGGCCACCGCGCCGCCGGCCTGTGCAACGTGGCGATCGGGTTCCAGCGCCGGTGGGCCGCGGCCCTGGGCGTCGAGCCGTCCGCCGTCACCCTCGACCACGTCGGACTCAACCATCTCACCTGGGAGCGGGCGGCCTACGTCGACGGCGTCGACCGCCTGCCGCACCTGATCGAGCAGGGCCTGGCCGACCTCGCCGCCGGCGTGCAGATCCCGGCCGAGGTGATCACCGCCCTGGCCTGCGTGCCCTCGTACTACCTCCGCTACTTCTACTGCCACGACGAGGTCGTCGCCGAGGAGCGCGGCCGGCCCACCCGCGGCGAGCGGGTCGCCGAGCTCGAGGAGCAGCTCCTGCGCATGTACGCCGATCCCGCGCTCACCGAGAAGCCCGCGCTGCTCGGCGAGCGCGGCGGCGCCTTCTACTCCGAGGCCGCCGTCGGCCTGATCGCCTCCCTGCACCACGACGACGGCGGCGTCCACGCGGTCAACGTGCGCAACCGCGGCTTCCTGCCGTTCCTGTCCGACGACGCCGTCATCGAGGCCACCTGCCGCGTCGGCGCCGACGGCGCCCACCCGCTGCCCGCGCCCCCGCTGCGCCCCGAGCTCGCGGGCCTGGTCGCCGGCGTGTCGGCCTACGAGGAGCTCGCCGTGGACGCCGCGCTGCACGGCGGCCGCGACCGCGTGTACCGCGCCCTGCTGGCCCACCCCCTCGTGGCCCAGCACGACAAGGCCACCAGGCTGACCGACGGCCTCCTGGCGGCCAACCGCGACCACCTGGCCTGGCTGTCGTGACGGCACGGCTCTACGCCGCGGCGGACGGTGGCAACTCGAAGACCGACGTCGTGCTCGGCGACTCCGACGGCCGCGTCCTGGCCCGGGTCACCGGCCCGACCACGTCCCCGCACGTGCTCGGCCTGCCCGGCGCCGTCGCGCAGCTGGCCACCCTCATCGCCCAGGCCCGCGCCGCGGCCGCCGTACCGCCGGACATCGAGCTGTCCCAGCTGTCCGTCTATGTGGCCGGCGCCGACCTGCCGATCGAGGTCGAGCGCCTCAACGCCGCGGTGGCCGGCCTCGCGCTCGCCACCGCATGCACCGTCGACAACGACCTGTTCGCCCTCCTGCGTGCCGGCACCTCGACCCCCGACGCCGTCGGCGTGGTGTGCGGCGCCGGCATCAACGCCGTGGGCCGCCGCCGCGACGGCGCGACGTCCCGCTTCCCGGCCCTGGGCCAGCTGTCCGGCGACTGGGGCGGCGGCCAGCTCCTCGCCGCCCTGGCGCTGTACCACGCCTGCCGCGCCGAGGACGGCCGTGGCCCGGCCACCGCCCTCGCCGAGGCGGTGCGCGAGCATTTCGCCCTGCCCACCGTCGAGGCCGTGAGCATCGCCCTGCACCTGGGCGACCTGCCGCAGTCCCGGCTGGACGAGCTGTGCGAGCCGCTGTTCGAGGTGGCCGCCGCGGGCGACGCCGTGGCAGGTCGCGTCGTTCGCCGCCTGACCGACGAGATCGAGGCCCTCATCCGCGTGTCGGCGTCGAGGCTGGACCTGCTGGCGGCACCGTACACGGTGGTCCTCGGCGGGGGCGTCCTGACCGCACGGCACCCCCAGTTGCACGAGGGCCTCCTGTCCCGCATCGCGGCCCTGTCACCCCGGGCGACGGTCACGGTGCTGTCCACGCCCCCGGTGGCGGGCGCGGCGCTGCTCGCCCTGGACGCCCTGCACGGCGGCACCTGCCCGCCGGAGGTGGAGGCCGCCGTCCGCGCCGCCTGGTGACCGCTCGCGGACGCCCCCGACGTCGGTGCTGGTCAGGAAGCCGCGCTCGATGCCGATAAGGCGAACGACGCCGGCGAGTGCTGTGAGGTGAGTCTCAAAGCTGGCCGATCGGTCAGTAACTGACCGATCGGC
This sequence comes from Dactylosporangium sp. NPDC000555, assembly GCF_040300025.1. NCBI lineage: Bacteria > Bacillati > Actinomycetota > Actinomycetes > Micromonosporales > Micromonosporaceae > Dactylosporangium > Dactylosporangium sp. NPDC000555. The sequence continues at coordinate 5,694 of NZ_JBEPDB010000088.1, forward strand.
CAGTCATGCTGTCACCCGGCCTGACCGATCGGACAGGGCAGTCGGCGGGCGGACTCGACTGGGCGGAGGTGCATCGTGGGGCGCAGCAACACCCGCGAGGAGATTCTGACCTCGGCGACGCGTCTGTTCGCGGCCGCCGGCTACAAGGGGACCTCGCTGCACGACATCGCGGTCGACGTCGGGTGCTCGAAGGCGGCCCTGCTGTACCACTTCGACAGCAAAGAGGCGATCCTGACGCAGCTGTGCGCGCCGGCGATCGCCGAGCTCGAGCAGCTCCAGGACCGGCTCGAAGTCCTGGAGCCCGCACCGGCGCGCACCGCGGCGATCGAGGGGTTCGTCGATCTGTCGATGCGGTACCGCAAGGAGATCCAGGTCATCTACGGCGACCTGCCGGGACTGCTGCAGCGGCCGGCCTTTCAGCGGGTACACCTGCTGACCCAGCGCCTCTGCGAGATCCTCACCGGGCCGTCCGGCACTCCGGTGTCGGCCGTCGCGGCCAAGCTCGTGCTGGCCGGCATCCCGGCGATCGCGTTCGCCGCGGACCAGGGCATGCACTGCTACCCCGACGAAGAACTGCGCGCCGCGCTGATCGAGGCGGCGACGCGAGCACTGGCACCGCTCACCTGAACTCGTTAGGACACAAACGTCATGGCTACTGTGCTCTACCGGCTCGGCCGGGCCTCGTTCCGGCACCGATGGTTGGTGCTGGTCCTGTGGATCGTGGCGCTCGGCGCGCTCGGCGGCGCGGCCGCCGTGTTCAAGGGCCCGACTTCCAGCAACTTCACCATGCCGGGCACGGAGTCGCAGCGCGCGATCGACGCGCTCAAGCGGCAGTTCCCGGAGGCCAGCGGGTCCACCGGCACGATCGTGATCGCCGCGCCGGAGGGCGGGAACCTGACCTCCGACGCGAACAAGGCGGCGGTGATGGGCCTGGTCGGGGAGGCCAACAAGCTGCCCGGCGTCGTCGGGGCGCTGGACCCCTACACCACGATGGCGCTGTCGCCGGACATGCGGTACGCGCTGGTCACGGTGCAGTTCGCCGACCGCACGGACAAGGTCACCAAGGACCAGCGGGCCGCGTACGAGGGCACGGGGGCCGCGGCCGAGCAGGCCGGGCTGCGGGTCGAGCACGGCGGCGAGGTGATGAACCACGAGCCCGAGGTCGGCAGCAAGGAGGGCATCGGCGTGGCCATCGCGCTGGTGGTGCTGCTGGTGACGTTCGGCTCGCTGGTCGCGGCCGGCATGACGATGCTCAACGCGCTGCTGGGCGTCGGCGCCGGGATGGCCGGCCTGTACGCGCTGTCCGGCGTCGTCCACCTGACCAGCACCGCGCCGGTGCTGGCGCTGATGCTCGGCCTCGCCGTCGGCATCGACTACTCGCTGTTCATCTCGTCCCGGCACCGGCAGAACCTGGTGGAGGGGCTCGAGCCGGAGGAGGCGGCGGGTCGCGCCGTCGGCACGGCCGGGTCGGCGGTCGTGTTCGCCGGCGCCACCGTCGTCATCGCGCTGGCCGGCCTCGCCGTGGTGAACATCCCGTTCCTGACGGTGATGGGCCTGGCCGCGGCGGGCACGGTCGCCGTGGCGGTACTGGTGGCGATCACCCTGCAGCCGGCGCTGCTGGCCTTCGCCGGGCAGCGGATCCTGTCGCGCAAGCAGCGCCGGGCGGTCGACGAGGGCGCGGCGCACCACACGGAGAACTTCGGGTTCCGCTGGGCGCGGTGGATGATCCGCCTGCGGGTGCCGGTGATCCTGGTCGGCGTGCTCGGCCTGGCCGCGCTGGCGATCCCCGCCGCGCACATGCGCATCGCGCTGCCGAGCGCCAGCGCCGGCCCGGCGGACACACCGGCCCGCAAGGCCGCGGACCTCATCGACCAGGGCTTCGGCCCGGGCTTCAACGGCCGGCTGGCGCTGGTGGTGTCCAGCGACTCGCCCGACGTGACCAAGGCGAAGGCCGGCGAGGCCGTGCAGCAGTTGCAGGGTACCGAGAACCTGCTGGCCGCGGCCCCGCCGAACTTCAGCCGGGACGGCAAGACCGCGCTGGTCGCACTGATCCCGAAGACCGGCCCGACGGACGCGGCCACCGAGGACCTGGTCCACGCGCTTCGCGCCAAGCTGCGGGCGATCGGCGGGGCCGACTTCTCGGTGACCGGCCAGACGGCCGTCGGCATCGACGTGTCGGAGAAGCTGTCCGATGCGATGCCGGAGTACCTGCTGCTGGTCGTCGGCCTCTCGGTGCTGCTGCTGATGCTCGTCTTCCGCTCGATCCTGGTGCCGCTGAAGGCCGCCGCCGGCTTCCTGCTGACGGTCGGCGCGACGTTCGGCATCACGGTGCTGGTGTTCCAGGACGGGCACCTCGGGTCGCTGATCGGCCTCGATCAGCCCGGCCCGCTGGTGAGCTTCCTGCCGATCCTGCTCATCGGCATCCTGTTCGGCCTGGCCATGGACTACGAGGTGTTCCTGGTGTCGCGGATGCGCGAGGACTTCGTGCACGGCGACACGCCGCGGCAGGCCACGATCAACGGCATGGGCCACGGGGCCCGGGTGGTGACCGCGGCCGCGTTCATCATGACCGCGGTGTTCGCGGGCTTCGTCCTGGTCGAGGACCCGGTGATCAAGTCGATGGGCTTCGCCCTGGCCATCGGCGTGGCGATCGACGCCTTCATCGTGCGCATGACGATCGTGCCGGCGGTGGTCTCGCTGCTCGGCCGCGCCGCGTGGTGGCTGCCGCGCTGGCTCGACCGGCTGCTGCCCAACGTCGACATCGAGGGCGAGCGGCTGCGCGAGCACCTGGCGCAGGAGCCGAAGCCCGAGCCCGCACACGTCTAAATCGCAAAATATCCGACAAGTCCGGCGCGTCAGCGCCGGACTTGTCGGCGTCAGGGCGAGCCGGGCGCGCGGGCGCCGGGCTTAGTGGAGACTTAACGGGCCTGGACAAGAACAGTTAACAAACCTAATAATGGCGACCACCGTCGATGGAGGTCGCCCCATGAAGCGCGTCGCGCTCGTCCTCGGCGCCGCTACCCTGCTGGTCACGGGCTTGTTCGTGGCCACCAACGCGTATGCGGCCAACCTGCTGTCCAATCCCGGCTTCGAGAGCGGCTCACTGTCGGGCTGGTCGTGCACCGGCAGCGGCTCGGGGGTGGTCACGTCGCCCGTGCACTCCGGGTCCTACGCCCTCAACGGCAACGCCACCGCCTCCGACACCGCCCAGTGCACGCAGACGGTCACCGTCCAGCCGAACACGGCGTACACCCTCTCCGGCTGGGTCCGGGGCAACTACGTCTACCTCGGGATCACCGGCGGCGCGTCCACCTGGACCCCGTCCGCGAGCACCTACACGAAACTCAGCGTGCCGTTCACCACCACCGCCGGCCAGACGTCGGTCCAGGTCTTCCTGCACGGCTGGTACGGACAGGGCGCCTACAACGCCGACGACATCGCCCTCGACGGCCCCGGTACGCCGCCGAGCAGCCCCCCGTCGTCGTCGGCCACCCCGAGCACGTCACCCTCCCCGTCGAAGTCGCCGTCGGCGTCGCCGAGCCCCAGCACGAGCACGACCACGAGCCAGCCGCCGGTGACGGGCCTGCCCAAGCACGCCCTGATCGGGTACCTGCACGCGAGCTTCGCCAACGGATCCGGCTACGTGCGCATGGCCGACGTGCCGGCCGACTGGGACGTCATCGACCTCGCGTTCGGCGAGCCGACCAGCGTCACCTCCGGCGACATCCGCTTCAACCGGTGCCCGGTGGCGGAGTGCCCGAACGTCGAGTCCGACGCGGAGTTCCTCGCCGCGATCAAGGCCAAGCAGGCCCAGGGCAAGAAGGTGCTGATCTCGATCGGCGGCCAGAACGGGCAGGTCCAGCTGACCACGACCGCCGCCCGCGACAAGTTCGTCTCCTCGGTCAGCGCGATCATCGACCGATGGGGCCTCGACGGCCTCGACATCGACTTCGAGGGCCACTCGCTGTACCTCAACGCCGGCGACAGCGACTTCCGCAACCCCACCACGCCGGTCGTCGTCAATCTGATCTCCGCGCTGAAGTCCCTGAAGGCGAAGTACGGCACCAAGTTCGTGCTCACGATGGCGCCCGAGACGTTCTTCGTGCAGCTTGGCTACCAGTTCTACGGCGGCACGAGCGCCGGCGACAACCGGGCCGGCTCCTACCTGCCGGTCATCCACGCGCTGCGCGACTCGCTGACGATCCTGCACGTGCAGGACTACAACTCGGGCCCGATCTGGGGCCTGGACAACCAGTACCACACCATGGGCGGCGCGGACTTCCACATCGCCATGACCGACATGCTCAAGGCCGGGTTCCCGGTCGCCAACACCGGCCAGACCTTCCCGGGCCTGCGCCCCGACCAGATCGCGATCGGCGTGCCGGCCGCGGTGAGCGCCGGCAACGGCCACGTGGCCCCGGCGGTCGTGCAGAGCGCGGTGAGATGCCTGACCGCCGGCACCGGGTGCGGTGGATACACCCTGCGCGGCGGCACCTCGCCGGCGCTGCGCGGCCTCATGACCTGGTCGATCAACTGGGACCGGTACTACAACTGGGAGTTCATGAACGCCAACAAGCCGTTCCTCAACTCGTTGCCGTAGGTTTCAACGGGTGAGCGCACTTGACTTGGTGAGTAGCTGGCCCGTGCAGACCGCAGCGGTGGCGGTCGTGGACGCCAAGGGTGTCCGCGACCGCCACGGCCCGGACACCGCCCTGCCGTGGGCGTCGGTCACGAAGCTGCTCACGGCCCTGACCGTCCTCGTCGCGGTGGACCGGGGTGACGTACTGCTGGACGAACCGGCGGGCCCGGACGGCGCCACGGTGCGCCATCTGCTGGCCCACACCTCCGGCGTCGCGTTCGACGAGGACTCGATCCTGGCCGCCCCCGGCCGCAAGCGCATCTACTCCAACCGCGGCTTCGAGCTGCTCGCCGAGTTCGTCCTGACCCGCACCGGCGGCACGTTCGCCGAGCTGATGACCGAGTCGGTGCTGCGCCCGCTCGGCATGGGCGGCACCCGCCTGCCGGGCTCCCCCGCCGCCGGCGCCGTCGGCCCGGTCTCCGACCTGGCGCTGCTGGGCCAGGAGTTGCTCGACCCGTCGCTGGCGCCCGACCTCATGCCGGCCGCGACGACGGTGCAGTACCCGGGCGTCTCCGGCGTCCTGCCCGGCTTCGGCCGGCAGGACCCGAACGACTGGGGCCTGGGCTTCGAGCTGCGTGACGGCAAGCACCCGCACTGGACCGGCTCCCGCAACAGCCCGCGCACGTTCGGCCACTTCGGCAGGACCGGCACGTTCCTGTGGGTCGACCCGGACGCGGGCTTGGCGCTGGCCTGCCTGACCGACCGCGACTTCGGCGAGTGGGCGGCCGAGGTGTGGCCGGCCCTGTCGGACGCGGTGCTGGCCGAGCACACGGGCTAGCACACATCCATTGGGCCTCAATGATCACGGAGTGAAACAGTACAAGGAGCAGCACGTTCACTCCGTGACCATGAAGAACCCCGGTTCGTGTATCAGTACCAGCCGGCCGTCGACCAGCCGCCCGCCGACCAGTAGTGCCCGGACCAGTAGTGACCCGACCAGTAGTGCCCGGTCCAGTACTGCTCGGACCACGCCGGGTCGCTCCACGAGCCGGTGCCGGTCCACGGGGTGCCGCTCCACGTCGCCGCGGACCACGTCCGCGACGTGTAGGGCGGGACCCACCGCTGGTTGTCCTGCTCGAGGCAGTCCCAGACCTGCAGCTGGACGGCGTTGGCCCTGTTCCAGTCGGTCACGTCGAGGCACTTGTTCGAGCCCGCGTTGATCAGCTGGCGGGAGGCGGTGACCCGCCACCGCTGCGCCTGCGTGCCGTTGCAGTCGTACAGCTGGACCTTCGTGCCGTTCGCCGTGCCGGCAGCGGTCACGTCCATGCACTTGCCCAGGGCGCGCACCGTGCCGTCGGACTGCAGGGACCAGTACTGCGCCGGGGTGTTGTTGCAGTCGTACAGCTGGATCGGCGTGCCGTTGGCGTTCAACCGGTTCATCACGTCGACGCACTTGCCGGCGAAGCCGGAGATCTGCCCCGTGCCGCCGTCGCCGCCCGCGCCGGTCCAGGTGTCGCCGGCCATGCGGTAGCCCATCCAGACCCCGCCGTTCCACGACGTCTTCTGCGCGGCCAGGCTCGCCCACGTGGCGCTGTTGAACGGGCCGAAGATGGTGCGCTCCCCGGTGAGCGCCACATTGCCGACCGTCAGGTTGTTGCCGCCGCGGGCGGTCTCCAGCGAGCCGGTGCCGGTGCCCTTGGCGAACGCCTGCGTCGCCGACGGGGTGGCCAGCGCCGCCGACGCGGCGACGTTGAGCACCTTCAGGCCCTTGCCGGCGGACGCGCCGGCCGTGAGCGTGGTGCCACCGGCCACGAGCAGCGACTTGACCTGGTCGGGCGTGAGGCCCGGCCGCTGCTGCAGCAGCAGCGCCACCGCCGATGACACCACCGCGGCCGCCTGGGACGTGCCCGAGCCCTTGAAGCCGGTGGCGCCGACCCGCGCGTTGGGATACCGCGTGTCGACGTACGAGTTGACGTCGCGCAGCGACACGATCGACGTGCCCGGCGCCAGCAGGTCCGGCTTGCGTGACGTCGAGCCGTTGGTGAACGGCGCGATGTCGTCGTCGGCGGTGGACACCGTCTGGTTCGTGGTCGACGCGCCGACGGCCACGACGAACGGGTCCATCGCCGGGTTCGTCAGCGCGCTCGTGGCGCCGCCGTCGTTGCCGGCCGCGATGACGACCACGATGCCGGCCTGCCACGCCTGCTCGACGGCGAACATCAGCGGGTCGACCCTCGACGGGGACATGCCCGCCGTGCCGTACGACAGGTTGAGCACCCGGATCGGGTTGGCCGGGTCGTAGTTGCGGTTGGCCACGACCCAGTCGATCGCGGCGATCATCTGCGACACGTCGGCGGCCCCGGTGGCGGTGCCGACCTTCACCGACGTGACCTTCGCCTTCGGCGCGAGGCCGACGGTGCCGGACGCGGTGTCGGTGCCGACCATGATCCCCGCCATGTGGGTGCCGTGGCCGTACGTGTCGAGGTAGCGCAGCTGGCTGGACTGCGACTCGAACGAAAGGTCCGGACCGTTGACGACCTGGCCGGCGGGCAGCCCGGCGACCGGTGCGATGCCGGTGTCGATCAGCGCGATGCCGACCCCCTGGCCGGTCAGCGACGCGACCGTGCCCGTGTCGGCCCGCACGATCGAACGGACGCTCTTGACCGTCGTGCCCGCGCCCGCCGGCCACTCGTCGGCCAGGAAGCCGGCCCCCGCGCCTGCGCGCACCGCCGGGACGCCGGCCGGGTCGCCGCCACTCGCGGCCACGGCGGCGCCGGGCGGGCCGCCCGTGCCGAGCAGTCCGAGCGACACCGCCGCGGCCACCGTGCCCGCCGCCCGCCGGCGCCATCGCCGGCCCGCTGTCGGTTTCCTCATCAACATCTCCCCATCCATGGAGCACGGAACGCACTCACTGCATGCATCCGAGACACCACGATGCGGCGTTATTGACGCAAAGTCACTGGCCCGTGACGACTTCGCGCCGAACGCCCGACAGGATTTCTCCGCCGCTGTCGTACGGTCGGCGCCCGCGCCCAGCGAACGGCCGACGCCCTCGCCAAGCCGGTCACCAGGCCCGTCACCAGGCCCAGGCCTCCGGCCCCGGCCCGCCGTTGCCGACCGGCGGGAACATCTCGTCCAGCCGGGCCGAGGCGGCATCGTCGAGCGGCGTCTCCAGCGCCTCGAGGGCCAGGTCGAGCTGCTGCGGGTTGCGTGGCCCGACGATCGGCGCGGTCACACCGGGCCGCGACAGCAGCCAGGCGAGGGCCACCGCGGCCGGGTGCCGGCCGAGATCGGCGCAGAACCCCTCGTACACCTCCAGGACCTCCCGATGCTGCTCCACCCGCGCGGCGGCGTGGGACGTGGTCCGCCCGGCGGCACCCTCCCGGTGCTTGCGCAGCGCGCCGGAGAGCACCCCCTGCGCCAGCGGCGACCAGGGCAGCAGCCCGATCCCGAGCGCCCGCGCCGCCGGCACCACCTCGAGCTCCACGTGCCGGGTGAGCAGGCTGTACTTGAGCTGCTCCGAGACCAGCCCGAGTGAGCGGCGCCGCCTGGCCGCGGCGTTCGCGGCCACCAGGTGCCAGCCGGCGAAGTTGGAGCTCCCGACGTACAACACCTTGCCCTGCGCCACGAGCAGGTCCATCGCCTGCCAGATCTCCTCCCACGGCGTGGCCCGGTCGACGTGGTGCATCTGGTACAGGTCGATGCGGTCGGTGCCGAGCCGGCGCAGCGACGCCTCGCACGCCGCGACGATGTGCCGCGCGGACAACCCCCGGTCGTTCGGCCCGTCGCCCATCGGCTGGTACACCTTCGTCGCGAGCACCACCTCGTCGCGCCGCCCGGTCCGGGCGAACCACGTGCCGATGTACGTCTCGCTGGTGCCCTCGTAGTCGCGCGCCCCGTACATGTCGGCGGTGTCCACGAAGTTGATGCCGTCGGCGAGCCCCCGATCGAGGATCGCGTGGCTGTCGGCCTCGCCGAGCTGCCATCCGAAGTTCATCGTCCCCAGGCACAACCGGCTCACCGTGAGGCCCGTGCGCCCCAGTTTCGTGTACTGCATGTGCCGCACGCTATGGGCCCGCCCGGCCTGGGCCGAAGCCGTTCGACCGTGCTCGAATGGAACGCGTGAAGCGCCTCGAGCTGACCCCCGGCGACCTGCTGCGCCTGCACTTCGCCCACTCCCCCATGGCCGAGGTCGTCACCAGCGCCCTCGCCCTGCGGGCCAGCTCCTGGGAGCACGCCCGCTGGCGCGCCGGCGTCCGCCCGGAGGTCAACGGCCTGGACCTCTTCTGGCGCGTGCTGCACACCCCGACGGGCGCGATCCCCGACTTCCTGACACCGGTACCGCAGACCGCCCGCCCCACCCTCGAGGCCGAGCTCGCCGCGATCGCCGCGACCCCGCCGGACCAGGTGGCCGGGGAGCTGGCGAACGCCGGGGTCGACTGCCCCGACCCGGCGGCGCTGCTGCCCCCGCTCGTCGCGCAGATCCGGCGGTACTTCGCGATCGCCCTCGCCGGCCTCTGGCCGCGGCTGCGCGCCGCCGCCGACGCCGACATCGCCCACCGCACCGCCTCGGCGGCGTTCCCCGGCCCGGGCACCCTGCTGGCCGGCCTGCACCCGCGGCTGCGCTGGGACCCGGACGAGCTGCGGCTGGACTACCTCAAGGACACCGAGCACCCGCCGTGGTCCCTGGACGGCCACCCGCTGCTGCTCCTGCCGACCGCGTTCACCGGCCGGCACGCCTGGGTCATGGACTCCCCGGCAGGCCGGGCACTGTGGTATCCGCCGCGCGCCCTGGGCGCCCTGTTCGCCGCGGCCCCGCCCCCGCCCGAGCCGCTGGCCGCCCTGCTGGGCGCGTCGCGGGCCGCGGTCCTGACCCTGCTGGCCACGCCGTCGAGCACCGGCGATGTGGCCGAGCGCCTGGGCCTGGCCCCGGCGACGGCGTCACATCACCTGACGGCGCTGCGCGACGCCGGCCTGATCGTCGCCGCGCGGTCGGGCCGCCGCCTCAACTACCGCCGCACCGACCTCGGCGACCGCCTGACCGCCCTCGGCTGAGACCCGGCCCGCGCAGCGGCATGCGACGCGCGTTGCGGTGTCTCTAGCTTCCTAGGAGGCTAGGTCACGAGCTCCCACAGGCGAACGCCGAACGAGGGTGGAACCGCCGCGAGCGCCGAAGCGCAGACCGGGAGCGGGCCCGCGGGAGTCAGTAGTCGGCCAGGCGGCGCAGGGCCTCCTCGACCAGCGGGCCCAGCGGCACCGGCGGGTCCGCGTGCAGCCAGCGTTGCGTCGCCACGGCGCAGGCCGCCGCCACCGCGCCGCCGATCACGTCCGGCAACAGGTCGTCCGGTCCGGTGCCGAGCCGATTGGCGATGGCCGCCGACAGCGCGTCCTGCATCGCCGCGCGGACCCGCAGATACTCGCCCTGCATCGCCGGCGTCGCGAGGACCATCCGCAGCCCCTCGAACCACACCCGGTCCGGCACGTGCTCGGGCGCCGCGCCGCCGGAGAGCTCCGTCAGCATCGTGGCCGTGATGGCCTCGCGCAGCGGCTCGCCCGGCGGCCTGGCCCGCAGCGCCGCGCCGGCCCGCTGGGCGCGGTCGACCGCCAGGGCGCAGATCGCCTCCGCCTTGCTCGAGAAGTAGTTGTTGAACGTCCGCGGCGACACGCCCACCTCGGCCGCGATGTCCTCAACGAGCACGCCGTCGAAGCCGCGCTCCACGGTCAGTCGCAGCGCCGCGAGGGCCAGCGCCCGCCGGGTCGCCTGCTTCTTGCGCTCGCGCAGACCCGGCTCCATGCCTCCAGCGTAACAAAACGTGCGCAACCCGTAAGCTTTCAGATCACGCAAGAAAAACGGTGGCTCGCCGGCGCGGGTGGGCGAACCGGCCGCCGTTCGGTCAAACTGATGCGATGGCGGAAACGATCATTCACGACGATGCGTACCTGTGGCTGGAAGACGTCGAGGGTGAGCGGGCGCTGTCCTGGGTCCGCGAGCGCAACGCGGAGTCGGTCGCGGCGCTGACCGGCAATGATCGCTTCACCGGGATGTATGAGGGCATCCGGGCCGTCCTCGACGCCGACGACCGCATCCCGATGGTCGCGTGGCACGGCGAGCGGGTGTACAACCTGTGGAAGGACGCCGGCCACCCGCGCGGGTTGTGGCGGCGCACCACCCTCGAGGACTACCGCCGCGACGAGCCCGCCTGGCAGACCGTGCTCGACCTCGACGCGCTGGCCGCCGCCGAGGGCGAGAACTGGGTGTGGCAGGGCGTGACCTTCCTGCGCACCGGCCCACTCGGCGGCGAGCACCGCTGCCTGCTCTCGCTGTCGCGGGGCGGCGCCGACGCGTCCGTGGTGCGCGAGTTCGACCTCGACGCGCTGGAGTTCGTCGCGGACGGCTTCCGGCTGGCCGAGGCGAAGAGCGACGTGAGCTGGATCGACGCCGATCGCATCTTCGTCGGCACCGACACCGGCCCCGGATCGATGACCTCCTCCGGCTACCCGAGGCAGGTGCGGGTCTGGCGGCGCGGAACCGCGCTCGCCGACGCGCCGGTCGTGTTCGAAGGCAGTGCCGACGACGTGTCGGTGCGGGCCTCGATCGACCCGTCCGCCGACGGCCGCCGCGCGGTCCTGCGGCAGTCGACCGACTTCTTTCACGCCCGCCGATACCTGCTCACCGGCGAGGCGCTGACCGAGCTCACCGAGCTCGACGTGCCGCACGACGCCAGCGTGGACGTGCACCGCGAGTGGCTGCTCGTGCGGGTCCGCACCGACTGGCACACCGGTGACGCGACCCACCCGGCCGGCACGCTGCTCATCGCCCGGCTGGCGGACTACCTGGCCGGCTCGCGCGAGCTCACCGTGCTGTTCACCCCCGACCCGCACACGTCGCTGAGCTTCGCCGACTGGACCCGCACCGGCCTGATCCTGGTGCTGCTGTGCGACGTGCGGTCCCGCCTGGAGCTGCTGTCGTACTCCGGCGGCGAGTGGCACAGGACCGTCCTGGGCAGCGAGCTCGGCCAGACCGACGTGTGGGACACCAACGCCGACACCGACGACCAGTATCTGCTGCTGTCCAGCGGGTTCACGCTCCCGCCGACGCTGCGCCACGGCGTGCTCGGCGGGGACGCGCCGGCGATCCTCAAGCAGGGCCCCGCGTACTTCCCCGCCGAGGGCATCGAGACCCGGCAGTTCTTCGCCACGTCCGCGGACGGCACCCAGGTGCCGTACTTCGTCGTGGGCCGCCCCGACGCGGTCCCGGGCCCGACGCTGCTGTCCGGGTACGGCGGCTTCGAGGTCTCGCGCGTCCCGGCGTACAACTCGATCATCGGCCTCGGCTGGCTCGCCCGCGGCGGGACCTACGTGGTGGCCAACATCCGCGGCGGCGGGGAGTACGGCCCGGCGTGGCACCGCTCGGCGCTGCGGGAGAACCGGCCGCGCGCCTACGAGGACTTCGCCGCCGTCGCCGCGGACCTGGTCGAGCGCGGCATCACCACCCGCGAGCGGCTGGGCATCGAGGGCGGCTCCAACGGCGGCCTGCTCATGGGCGTCATGCTGACCCGTTACCCGGAGCTGTTCGGCGCGATCGTCTGCGCGGTGCCGCTGCTGGACATGAAGCGGTATCACCTGCTGCTGGCCGGCGCGTCGTGGATGGCCGAGTACGGCGACCCCGACAGCCCGGACGACTGGGCGTACCTGTCGCTGTTCTCGCCGTACCAGAACGTGCGCGACGGCGTGCCGTACCCGCCGACGCTCGTCACCACCTCGACCCGCGACGACCGGGTGCACCCCGGCCACGCCCGCAAGATGGTCGCGCTGCTGCGCGAGCGCGGCAAGGACGTCACGTACTACGAGAACATCGAAGGCGGCCACGGCGGCGCCGCGGACAACGCCCAGCTGGCCTACAAGTGGGCGCTGGCCTTCGAGTTCCTGTGGCGGACGCTGGGCGCCGCGTCAGGCGACCGTTAGCGCCTGTTTCATGGCTGGGGTGGGAGCGAGGCGGAGTCCAGATTTCGTCTGGTGGTGGCCCGCGGGAGCCAGGCTACCGGTGTTGTGACCGGGCTTGCGCGGGACGCCGCCAGGCGGAATCCGGGCCCGCCACAGCCCCGCCTCAGTCATGAAACAGGCGCCAGCCGGCGGTCCTCGGCGGCGACGCGGCGGCGGGTGGTGCGGCGGTAGCGGTAGACCTGGACCGCGCCGATGGCCCACAGCAGGTACTGCACCGCGAAGGCCCACCGGAACGCGGTGAGCGACGGGTGGTCGGCGCCCGGTGCGGTCTGCCGGTCGAGCAGCACCCCGACGGCGACGATGACCACGATCGACGCCGCGAACCCGCCCACGTTCACGATCCCGGTCGCGCCGCCGATGCGGTCGGCCGGGTTGTACGACCGCGCGTAGTCGAAGCCGATCATCGCGCCGGGGCCGTTGACCGTCAGCACCAGCACGAGCACGACGAGCAGCCACAGCGGGGCGCGGCCGGGCCACAGCAGCACCGCGGTCCAGGCCAGCGCCGACGCGCCGACGATGCCGAGGACGAGGTTCGAGCGGTGATACGGCAGGCGCCCGCAGAAGTGCCCGATCAGCGGCCCCATCAGCAGGCCGCCGACGGTGAGCAGGGACAGCAGCAGCGCGGCGGTGTCCGGGGTGAGGCCCTCGCCCTGGGTCAGGAACGGGTAGCCCCACAGCAGCGCGAACACCGTGCCGGAGAACTGGGTCACGAAGTGCGTCCACAGCCCCAGCCGCGTGCCGGGATGCGACCAGGAGGTGCGCAGCCCGAGGCCGCGCTTGGCCCGCCCGCCGCCGGCCCCCGCGTCGCCGGCCTCAACCCGCGGGTCCGTCGCGGTCGTGGCCGGGTGGTCGCGCAGGGCCGTCACCACCAGGACCACCGCTGCGGCGCCCAGGACCGCCGAGACCAGGAACGTGGCCGTCCAGCCGGCGTGGCGCAGCAGGAGCACGAGCGGTACCGCCGAGGAGAGCGCGCCCAACTGCCCCACCATGCCGGTCAGCTGCACCATCAGCGGGTTGCGCCGCGGCGGGAACCACAGCGCCACGATGCGCAGCACGCTGATGAAGGTCATCGCGTCGCCGACGCCGATGAGCACGCGCGCGGCGATCGCCGTGCCGACGTCGCCCGCGAACGCGAACACCAGCTGGCCCGCGACCATCAGCACGCCGCCGGCCGCGAGCATGCGGCGCGAGCCGAAGCGGTCGAGCAGGACGCCCACCGGGATCTGCATGCCGGCGTACACGACCAGCTGCGCCACGGAGAGCATCGACAGCAGCGCGGTGCCCACGCCCAGGCGTTCGGCGGCGGCGACCCCGGCCACGCCGAGGGAGGATCGGTGGAAGACGGCGACGATGTACGCGAGGAGCCCGACGCTCCACATGAGGTAGCGGCGCATAGCAGGACTGACGCTATCGGTCCGGAGCCTGGCGATGGGGCGAGTGTGACGGCCCTCAACTGTGCGTTTGCAGACACCGCCTACGCTGTCGAGGTCTGCTTTGCCGCTTTGAGGACAGTCATGACCGACCTGACCGCCACGCCCATCGCGTGGGAGCACTCCGGCGACGGCGAGTTCCCCTATCGCGCCGAGGTCGACGGCCGGACGCTCACCGTGCGGGTCAACGACTTCCCGGCCGAGCAGCTGTACACGCTCATCGTCGACGGCGCGGAGCTCGCCGACCTCGACGACTGGCCGGTGTCGTGGCGCCGCCCGCCGGTACCGAATCATCTGCTGGACCTGGTGGCGCGGCCGGTGACCACCGACCTGCTGCGGACCTGGGCGCGGCGCGTGTGCGGCGTGACCACGGAGCACGCGGCCGAGGTCGCGGCCCTGTTGGGCCTGCCCGCGCCGACGCAGGACGACCTCGGCCGGCTCTTCGTGCGGCCCAGCCCGCCCGGCACGGCGTGGCTGCGGCTGTTCATGAACGAGCGGGCCGGGCTCGCGTCGGTGGAGATCCGCTTCGCCGAGCCGTCGCTGACCCGGGCCGAGCTCGACGCGTGCTTCGGGCCGAGCCAGAACCTGCCGCGGGTGCACCGGGACTCCCCGCACGTGACCGCGCACCGGGTGACCGCGCCGGACGCGCCGCTGTCGTGCACGCTGTTCGCGTCGTTCTGGGCGCCGTCGACGGCTGAGGGGCCGGAGCCGGCCCGGCACGCCTTCCAGGTGTCGCTGCGCCGCGACCACCAGTAGAGACGCCCGCGCGCAGCCCTGCCCAGCGGAAACCGCAACCACTGCGCGCAGCGCCGGCAAAAGTGCCCGCGAAGCGGGCATGGGGGGCTCCGGGGTGGAAACCCCCCGACAGCGCCCGAGCGAAGCCCCGCCCGGCGATAACCGCAACCGCTAGGCGCAACCACCGCGCGCAGCGCCCGCAAGAGTGCCCGCGGAGCGGGCATGGGGGGCCCGGGGTGGAAACCCCCCGACAGCGCCCGAGCGAAGCCCCGCCCGGCGATAACCGCGACCGCTAGGCGCAACCACTGCGCGCAGCGCCCGCAAAAGTGCCCGCGAAGCGGGCATGGGGGGCTCCGGGGTGGGAACCCCCCGGCAGCGCCCGAGCGAAGCGAGCGCCAGGCTAGGAACTGCGCGCAGCGCCCGCAAAAGTGCCCGCGAAGCGGGCATGGGGGGCTCCGGGGTGGGAACCCCCCGGCAGCGCCCGAGCGAAGCGAGCGCCAGGCTAGAAACCGCCAGGCTAGAAACCGCCAGGCCAGAAACTATCTAGTCCTGCACGTAGGTCGACAGGAAGCGGCCGAGGCGTGTCACCGCGTCCTCGAGGTCGGCGACCCGCGGCAGCGTGACGATCCGGAAGTGGTCCGGCTGGTGCCAGTTGAAGCCGGTGCCCTGCACGACCAGCACCTTTTCGGCCTTGAGCAGGTCGAGGGCGAAGCGCAGGTCGTCCTTGATCGGGTGCACCTCGGGGTCGATCCGGGGGAACATGTACAGCGCCCCCTGCGGCTTCACGCACGACACGCCCGGGATCTCGTTGAGCATCTTCCAGGCCACGTCGCGCTGCTCCAGCAGCCTGCCGCCCGGCAGGATCAGGTCGTTGATGCTCTGGTAGCCGCCCAGGGCGGTCTGCACCGCGTGCTGCGTCGGCACGTTGGGGCACAGCCGCATGTTGGCCAGTATGTCGAGGCCCTCGATGTAGCTCGTCGCGTGCGCCTTCGGGCCGGCCAGCACCATCCAGCCGGTGCGGAAGCCGGCGACCCGGTAGGCCTTGGACAGCCCGTTGAACGTGATCGTCAGCAGGTCGGGCGCGACCGCGGCGGTCGAGATGTGCTCGGCGTCGTCGAAGAGGATCTTGTCGTAGATCTCGTCGGAGAAGATCAGCAGGTCGTGCCGGCGGGCGACCTCGGCGATGCGTTCGAGCAGCTGCCGGGAGTACACCGCCCCGGTCGGGTTGTTGGGGTTGATGACGACGATGGCCTTCGTCCGCGGCGTCACCTTCGCCGCGATGTCCTCGACGTCGGGCATCCACTCGTTGCTCTCGTCGCACAGGTAGTGCACGGGCCGGCCGCCGCACAGCGACACCGAAGCGGTCCACAGCGGGTAGTCGGGGGAGGGGATGAGCACCTCGTCGCCGTTGTCCAGCAGCGCCTGCAGCGACATGACGATGAGTTCGGAGACGCCGTTGCCGAGGTACACGTCCTCGATGTCGACGCCGTACACCTCCTTCTGCTGGTAGTACTGCACCACGGCCCGGCGGGCCGACAGCAGGCCCTTGGAGTCGCCGTAGCCGTGCGCGACCGGCAGGTTGAGGATGACGTCCTGGAGGATCTCCTCCGGCGCCTCGAACCCGAACGGTGCCGGGTTGCCGATGTTGAGTTTCAGGATGTGGTGGCCGTCGGCCTCCATGCGTTTCGCGGCGGCCATGACCGGTCCGCGGATGTCGTAACAGACGTTGGCCAGCTTCGCGGACTGTGTCACCTGCATGGCAGGCACATTACGACTCGCCGCCCAGTCCCGCGGTAACCACTTCCCACGATGTGGCTTCTCTCGCTGCCGGCCCGCTGGTCGGGCGCCGGTACGATACGCGACAGTAGCGACGGGGAGGCGCGGTGCAGGGTTTCGGCGATCTGGAAGCGGCCCTGATGGAGCTGCTGTGGCGGCGTGAGCGGCCGACCACGGTGCGTGAGGCGATGTCGGATCTGACGTGGCATCGCGACCTGGCGTACACGACGGTGATGACGGTGCTGGACACGCTGTACCGCAAGGGCTGGCTCACCCGCGAGCCGGACGGGCGCGCCTACCGGTATTCCCCGGCGCTGACCCGCGACGAGTACGTGGCACGCACCATGCACGACGTCCTCGTCGACAGCGGCGACCGCATCGAGGCGCTGACGCACTTCGTCGGCCGGATGACCCTGGACGAGGCCGCCGCGCTGCGCGAGGCGCTGGCCGGCTACGAGCGGCGGATCGCCGGACGATGAGCCCGCTGCTGCTGGTCGTCTTCGCCGCCGCGCTCGCCCTGGTCGGCGCGCCGCGGCTGGCCGCCGCCGGCTGGGTGGTCCGCTCGCCCCGCCTCGGCGTGGCCGCGTGGCTGGCCCTGTCCGTGGCGATCCTGCTGTCCGGGCTGTTCGCCGGCCTGAGCCTGCTGCTGTACTGGGACTGCGCCCACGACCTGGTCGACGGCGTCTGGCACGTGTGCCTGGACGCGCTGCTGGGCCGGCACAACCGCACCGCC
Source organism: Dactylosporangium sp. NPDC000555 (assembly GCF_040300025.1). Taxonomy (NCBI): domain Bacteria; kingdom Bacillati; phylum Actinomycetota; class Actinomycetes; order Micromonosporales; family Micromonosporaceae; genus Dactylosporangium; species Dactylosporangium sp. NPDC000555. The sequence goes on from NZ_JBEPDB010000088.1 coordinate 22,951, forward strand.
CGCCTCGCCGCGATCGCGGGCCTCGCCGCCCTGCTGCTCATCGGCGCCCGCGTGCTGTACAGCGCCGGGCGCCTCTATGCCGCGCACCGCACGACCCGCAGCCGCCTGCGCGTGCTCGTGCGCCTGGCCGCCGGCCCGTCCCCGCTGCCCGGTGCGACGGTCGTGGCGCACCCCGAGCCGGCCGCGTACCTCGTGCCCGGCCCGCTGCTTCCCGGCCGCCACGCCGACATCGTCGTCACCACGGCCGCGATCGACCGGCTCGCCGCCCCGGAGCTGTCCGCCGTCCTGGCCCACGAGCGCGGCCACCACGCCGGCCGGCACTACGAGGCCACCCGCTGGATGCGGATGCTCGCCCAGGCCTTCCCGTGGGCGCGCTGTTTCCGGCTGGGTCGCCAGCAGGTCGACCGGCTGGTCGAGCTGTGCGCCGACGACACCGCCGCGCGCAGCGCCGCGCGGATCGACCTGGCCCGCGCCCTGGTCGCGATGGCCGGCCCGGGCCCGGACGCCTCGCTGGCGATGCACGGCGGCGACGCCCTGGAGCGCCTGCACCGGCTGCTCGCCCCGCCGGCCCCGCTGCGCGCGTCGGCCCGGACCGCGATCGCCGCCACCTGCGGCCTGCTGCCGGTCACGCCGGTGGCGCTCGCCGTGCTCGAACGTACCGTCGCCTGGGCCTCGCTCGCCGGGCTGTAACGGCCCGCGCCGCGTCTCGCGCTCGGCGGGCTGCTGTGTAGGAAATGGCTGCCATGACCGCCATTTCTTACACACCGGTCGCGACCAGACGATATTTCGGTTACGCGGAAAGTGAAGCGCCACGCCGGGTTGTGACCAAGGGGAGGTGCCATCCCGGCGCGGCGGTACCCATCGTACTACTAGGTTGGCTCGTAGTGCCCCGTCAGTTCGAGGTGATCGAGGGGCCGTGCCCGCCGCCGCTGATCTGGGTACCCTGCGCGAAGCCCGTCTCCAACCGGGCCCGCAGCGCGTCGAGCTCGGAGAACTGCGCGCTGTGGGCCGACTCGCTACCCTGCGCGGCGAACACCGAGTCGGACACCGTGGAGTCGTGGGAGTAGCTGGTGAAGTCCGTCGACTCGTAGTGGCTGCCGTCCGCGCCGGTGAACTCGACGTGCCGGCCCGTCTCGAAGTCGGTGGACTCGGACGCCGAGTGCTCCTGCGCGAACACGCCGAACTGCGACTGGAAGTCCTGTTCGCTGCCCGCGGCCTGGTGCAGCTGCTCGAGCTCGCTTGACTCGTGCCCGGTCGAGAACTCTCCGTACTCGCTCATGTCGTTCGTCCTCTCGAAGGTGGGGTACCGATGCGGGAACACTACTAGCCATCTTCGTAGATGAGCCTCCCCGATTCGTGCCAGCAGGGGGTCGGCTACGAGGGCAGGTCGTATGTAGCGCAGCCGCGGCGGAGTGGATACGGTCGGCGGGTGCGATTGGTGATCATTGGGGCCGGTGCGGTCGGGGGCGTGGTCGCCGGGCGGCTCGCCGGGGCCGGCGTGGACGTCGTGGTGGTCGCGCGCGGCGCGCACCTCGAGGCGATCCGGCGCGACGGGCTGCTGCTGCGGGAGGCGGACGGGGACTCCGTGCACCGGATTCCGGCCTGCGCGGGGCCGGAAGAGGTCGACTGGCGCGACGGCGACGTCGCGGTGCTGGCGGTCAAGAGCAACGACACCCACGACGTGCTGGAGCGGCTGCCCCGCGGGCTGCCGATCGTCTGCCTGCAGAACGGGGTGGCCAACGAGCGGGCGGCGCTGCGGGTGTCCGGCGACGTGTACGGCGTGTGCGTCATGCTCCCCGCCACGCACCTCGCGCCGGGCGTCGTCGTGGCGCAGTGCGCGCCGGTGCCGGGGATCCTGGACATCGGGCGCATACCGGGCGGGACGGACCGGACGAGTCACGAGCTCGCGGGAGCCTTCGTGCGGGCCGGGTTCCACTGCGAGGTCCGCGAGGACGTCATGCGCCGCAAGTACGCCAAGCTGCTGCTGAACCTCGGCAACGCCGTCGAGGCCCTGTGCGGGCGGGTCGATGGGCTCGACGAGGCGAGCGCACCGGTCCGGGCCGAGGGCGAGGCGGTGCTGCGGGCGGCCGGTATCGCGTACGCCACCGCCGAGGAGGACGCCGAGCGGCGCGGGGACATCCTGCAGTGGCGGGTCGTCGCCGGGCAGGGGCGGGGTGGCGGGTCGACCTGGCAGAGCCTGGCCCGCGGCACCGGCAGCGTCGAGGCCGACTACCTCAACGGCGAGATCGTGCTCCTGGGCCGGCTGCACGGGCTGCCGGTCCCGGCCAACGAGACGGCCCGCCGCCTGGTCGTGCGGGCCGCGCACCGCCGCGCGGCGCCGGGCGGCATGACCCCGGCCGAGTTCCTCGCCGCGATCGAGCACGAACGGTCACAGACTCAAAAATTATGAAATGTCCGATTTCTGGGAAGCGTCCGTGAGTTTGCGCACGGAACGATCGCGCCGCGCCGGGTAACACCCGCCCGCTTGGCAGGATGACCGCGTGGGAATGCAGGCGGTGCTCTTCGACATGGACGGGACCCTCGTGGACAGCGAGAAGGTCTGGGAAGTGGGGCTCACCGAGCTCGCCGCCCACCACGGCCGGCCGCTGTCCGCGCAGGCGCGGCGCGACATGATCGGCACCAACATGGCCGACTCGATGCGCATCCTGCACGCCGACCTCGGGCTGCCGTTCACCCGCGAGGCGATGGACCACAGCGTCGGGTGGCTCGAGCAGCGGGTCAAGGAGCTGCTGCGCGCCGGGGTGCCGTGGCGTCCGGGGGCCCGCGAGCTGCTCGCCGCGCTGCGCGCCGAGGGGGTGCCGCTCGCGCTCGTCACCGCCACCCACCGGCACCTGGTCGACGTGGCGCTGCTGACCATCGGCGCCGACAACTTCGACGCCGTCGTGGCGGGCGACGAGGTGGACGAGACCAAGCCGCACCCGATGCCCTACCTGACCGCCGCGCGGCTGGTCGGGGCCGAGGCGCGCGACTGCGTGGCGGTCGAGGACTCGCCCAACGGCATCCGCAGCGCGCGGGCCGCGGGGTGCGCCGTCCTCGCCGTACCGTGCGAGATCGAGCTCGACCCCGAGGGCGTGACGCTGGCCGGCTCACTGCTGGACGTCGACGTCGACTACCTGCGCAAGCTCGTCGCCTGACAGCTCCGGCGCCCGCGGTCCGCGAAGGACCGCGGGCGCCCATTCCCCCCCCAGCCGGAACGCTCGATCGGTGATCAGTCGTGCGCGATGGCCCGCAGCACGTTGACCCGCGCGGCGCGGATCGACGGCAGCACCGCGGCGACGACGCCGACGAGCGCGGCGAGCACCAGGTACGTCGCCATCTGCGACCACGGGAACGCCATCTCGGTGATGCCGTCGTTCTTCAGGGCCCGCACCACCGCCGCGCCCAGGCCGGTACCGACGGCGAGGCCGAGCAGCGCGCCGAAGACCGAGATGACGACCGCCTCGACGGTGACCATCCGCATCGTCTGCGCCCGGCGCATGCCGATCGCCCGCAGCAGGCCCAGCTCCCGGGTGCGCTCCAGCACCGACAGCGCCAGGGTGTTGACGATGCCGAGGACCGCGATGAGGATCGCCAGCGCCAGCAGCACCTGGATCATCGTGAGCAGCTGGTCGAACTGCGCCGACTGCGCCGCGACGAACTGGGCCCGGTTGGCCACGGACACCTCGGGGTTGTCCTTGAGCAGGGTGTCGACCCGCCGCTGGACGTCGTCGACGGACGCGCCGGGGGCGACCTTCACGAACCCCCACGCCGGCTGCTGGACGCGGAAGTCCGGGATGAGGTCGGGGGAGACGACCAGGCCCCGCGTGATGTCGCTCTTGCTGTAGAGGCCCACGATCGTCACGTGGTGCACGTCGCCACGGCTGAACTGCATCTCCACCGTCTGCCCGACGGCGAGGTGACGCTCCTGGGCGGTGGCCGGGTCGACGACCGCCTGCTCCTTACCGGTCCACCGCAGCGTGCCCTGCTCGGCCTTGAGCTTGAACATCTCCGCCCACGCCGCCGCGTCGGGCACCGCCGAGACCGAACCGCGCTCGTTGCCGATTCTGCCGAACTCCCAGTACTCGCTGGCCGTGCTCGCCACGCCCGGAATCGTCGCCGTCGAGGTCATCACGGCCGGGTCGAACGTCGCCGGGCCGTTCTGGTCCCCGTCACCGGAGATGATCAGGTCCACGCTTACCTGCGTGTCCGCCTGCGCGTTCAGGCTCTGCTTGACCGAGGCGAGGACGACATTGACGCCGGTGATGAGGGCCAGGCCGACCATCAGCGCGGCCGCGGTGATCGCGGTGCGGCGCGGGTTGCGCCCGGAGTTGAGCCGGCCCAGCTTGCCCGGGACCGACCAGGAGAACAGCCGGCCGAGCAGGCCGACCACCGGGCGGGCCAGCAGCGGCGTGAGCAGCGCGACGCCGATGAACGTGACGAGCACGCCGCCGAGGATCAGGAACAGCGTGGTGTTGCCGCTGCCCTTGCCGGCCAGGCCCAGGCCCAGCAGGGTGCCGCCGGCCGCGCCGACGATCGCGCCGCTGACCGTGAGCTTCGTCAGCGGCCGGTCGGGCGTGGCCACCTCCTGCAGCGCGGCGATCGGCGGGATGCGGCTGGCGCGCAGCGCCGGCAGCACCGCCGCCACCACCGTCACCAGCAGACCCACCACGAAGGCGCTGATCACGGCCGAGGCCGGCACGCCGACGGAGGCCAGCGCGACGCCGGAGACGTTGCCGAAGACCCACGCCAGCAGCACCCCGACGCCGATGCCGGCGGCCAGGCCGAGCACGGAGGCGAGCAGGCCGATGGCGACGGCCTCGATGAGCACCGAGCCGAGCGTCTGGCCGCGGCTGCCGCCGAGCGCCCGCATCAGCGCCAGCTCCCGGGTCCGCTGGGCCACGATGATTGAGAACGTGTTGAGGATGAGGAACGTGCCGACGAACAGCGCCACGCCCGCGAAGCCGATGAGGACGTTGTTGAAGAAGCCGAGGCCCTGCTTGAAGTCCTGGGTCGTGGCCGCCTGCAGCTGCGCGTTGGTCTGCACCTTGTAGTCCGCGCCGAGCGCCGTGGCGATGCGGTCGCGCACCTCGTCGTGCGTCACGCCCGGGGTCGTGTTGACGCTGATGCTGCTGTACACGTTCTTCTCGCCGAGCATCAGCTCCTGGGCGACCGGCGTGGTGAACGAGACCTCCAGGGCACCGCCGAGGGAGTCCCGGTCGCCGCTGTAGCCGAAGATGCCGACGAGCTTGAAGGTGCGCTTCGGCTGCAGGGTGAGCACCCCGACCTCGTCGCCGACCTTGAGCCCGGCGTTCTTGGCCGTGGTCGCGTTGACCGCGATCTCGTCGTCGGCGCTCGGCCCGCGCCCCTCGCGCAGCTGCAGCAGGTCGCTGGTGCCGGTCCAGTTCTGGCCGATGCGGGGCGGGCCGAACGTGGTGACGACCTTGCCGTCCTTGCCGATGACCCGGGCGCCGTCCGCGGCCGCCTGCGCGGACACGCTCGCCACGCCGGGCACCGCCTTGACCTTGCCGATGACGTCGGCGGGGATGTTGGTGGCGTGCTGCGGGCCGTCGATCCCGCCGCTGGCGACCTTCGGCTGGTGGGTCACCGCCACGTCGGTGCCCGCGTACACGGAGGCGAACAGGCTGTCGAACGAGCGGCCCATGGTGTCGGTGAGCACGAACGCGCCCGACACGAACATGACGCCGAGCACGACCGCCAGCCCGGACAGGACCAGCCGCAGCTTGCGCGAGAGCAGGCTCTTGAGCGTTGCCTTCAGCATCGGACTCAGACCACCTTGTCCGCGTGCGTGTCCAGGCGCTTCAGGCGGTCCAGCACCGCGTCGGCGGTCGGCGCGTAGAGCTCGTCGACGATGCGCCCGTCGGCGAGGAAGATCACGCGGTCGGCGTAGGAGGCCGCGTTCGGGTCGTGGGTGACCATGACGATCGTCTGCCCGAAGTCGCGCACCGAGTTGCGCAGGAACGACAGCACCTCGGCGCCCGAGCGTGAGTCGAGGTTGCCGGTCGGCTCGTCGGCGAAGATGACCTCCGGCCGCGACACCAGGGCCCGCGCGCACGCGACGCGCTGCTGCTGGCCGCCGGAGAGCTGGCTGGGCCGGTGCCCGAGCCGGTCGCGCAGGCCGACCGTGTCGATGACGGTGTTGTACCACGAGGGATCCGCCTTGCGCCCGCCGATCGACAGCGGCAGCAGGATGTTCTCCTCCGCGGTCAGCGTCGGCAGCAGGTTGAACTGCTGGAAGATGAACCCGACCTTGGTGCGGCGCAGGTTCGTCAGCCCCCGGTCCGACAGGTCGGTGATCTTCGTGTCGCCGACGTACACCTGGCCCCGGGTCACGGCGTCGAGCCCCGCGAGGCAGTGCATGAGCGTCGACTTGCCTGAGCCGGACGGGCCCATGATCGCCGTGAACCGGCCCTTCTCCAGCTCCACCGACACCCCGGCCAGCGCGTTGACCTGCGCCTCGCCCGAGCCGTAGACCTTCCATACGTCGACCGCCCGCGCGGCCATCTCGGTGCGCGTCGCAACCGTTGCAGTCATCATGCCCCCTGGTGAATGGTGTGCACTCATCGTCAGGGCCCGGAGGACGAAAGACGTCCGCCCGCGGGGGTAGCGCCCACGGATATTGTGCTGGGGGAGCGTCCCGGAGCCGCACTCAGGGTCAACCCCGATCCGGCCCCCGGGCCCCGGCCCGCTCGGACACCCAGCACGAACGGGGCCGCGGCCACCCGGAGGCGACCGCGGCCCCTGACCGCCGCTGAGCGGCGGATACTACTCGTAGGAGATCGCGCCGAGCACGTTGAGCCGCACGGCGCGGATCGACGGGATGAGGCCGGCCACGCCGCCGACGACCATCGAGGCGAGGAAGTAGGCGATCATCAGGCCCCACGGCAGGGTCACCGCGCCGAAGCCCAGGACGTCCTTGAGCGCCGTCACGATCGCCGCACCCAGCCCCACGCCGACCGCCAGGCCCAGCACGGTACCGAAGACGGTGATGACGACCGACTCCGTGGTGACCATGAGCCAGGTCTGACTGCGGCGCAGCCCCACCGCTCGGAGCATGCCCAGCTCGCGGGTGCGCTCGATGACCGACAGCAGCAGGGTGTTGATGACACCGAGGACCGAGATGGCCAGGGCGATCAGCAGCAGCACCTGCACGATGACGAGCGCGATGTTGAAGCTCTGCTGGCTGCTCTTGACGTACTCGTCCTTCGTGTACGCCTGCACCTGCGGGTTGTCCTCGAGGATGTCGTTGACCGCGGCCTTCACCGTGGTCACCGACGCGCCGTCCTGCACCGCGACGTACACCTGCCACGGCTGTGGGAAGGCGAAGCCCGTCTGCGCATCGGCGTAGTCGATGACGATGCCGCCGCCGATCGCCGACTCGGCGGTGATGCCGACGAGCTTCAGCGTCTTCTGCGGGCCCTTGGCGAACGTGACGTCGATGGTGTCGCCGAGCTTGAGCTTGCGGTTCTCGGCGGTCTTCTTGTCCACGGTGAACTCGCCCTGCTCCAGCCGGTCGATGCGGCCCTGGTCGGCCTTCAGCTTGAGCACCGACACGCCCGCCGCCGGGTCGAGGTACGACAGCACGTAGTCCGGCTTGCCGTCGATCTGTACGGCGTCGACGGTGAACGCGGCCACCGTCTTCGCCTCCGGCAGGGCGGTGATGCGCTGCAGCTCCTGCGGGGTCACCACCGGCGGGATCTCGCTGGTCTGCTGGCCGAGCACCACGAGATCGGCCTGCAGGTCCTTGGCGACCGTGTCACCGAGCGCCGTGGACAGCGAGGTGAAGATCGTGCTGATCGCCGTGACGATCGCGATGCCGATCATCACCGCGCCGGCGGTGATCGCCGTGCGGCGGGGGTTGCGCGCGGAGTTGCGCCGGCCCAGCTTGCCCGGCACCGTCCAGGAGAACAGCGACCCGAGCCCAGCGACCAGCGGCCGGCTCACGATCGGCGTCAGCAGCGCCACGCCGATGAGGATGCCGAGCACACCGCCGAAGACCAGCGCCAGGGTCGCGTCGCCGGCGCCGGCCAGGCCCCACACCAGCGCGCCGATCGCGGCCGCGGTGATGACCGTGCCGGTCACCGTCAGGCGGGTCAGCGGCCGGTCGGGCGTGGCCGACTCGTGCATCGCCGCGATGGGGGCGACGCGGGACGCCTTGATCGCCGGCATGAGCGCCGCGATCATCGTGACGCCGATGCCGATCACGAACGACGCGACGATCGCCGAGACCGGGAACCCGAGGCCGGCGACCTGGGCGCCGTCGGCGAGGCCGACGAACAGGAAGGCGCCGGCCGCGCCGAGGCCGAGGCCGACCAGGAAGCCGAACACCGAGCCCACCACGCCGATGATCACGGCCTCCAGCAGTACCGAGCGGAGGACCTGGCCCCGTGCGGCGCCCATCGCCCGCAGCAGCGCCAGCTCCTTCGTGCGCTGGGCCACGATGATCGAGAACGTGTTGAGGATCAGGAACACGCCGACGAGCAGGGCCACGGCGCCGAAGCCCAGCAGAACGTAGTTGAAGTACTTCAGCACGTTCTTGATGGCCTCGCCGGACTCTTCGGACAGCTCCTTGCCGGTCTGCACCACGAACCCGTCGCCCAGCTCCGCCTTGATGGTGTCGCGCAGCTGCTCGTCGCTGACCCCCGGGGCGGCCTTGACGTCGATGGTGTTGAACTCGTCCGTGGCGCCGAGCATCGACTTCTGCGCCTTGGCGGTGGTGAAGAAGACCGTGCTCTCGCCGACCATCGAGTCGCGCCCGCCGGTGTACTGCGTCAGCCCGACGATCTTGTACGTGCTCCGCTCCCGGTCGCGGGTGATGACGTCCATCGAGTCGCCGAGCTTGTAGTTCGCCGCCTTCGACAGGCCCTTGTTGATGACGACCTCGTCGTCGGCCGACGGCGCCCGGCCCTCGGCGAGCTTGACGAACTGGTCCTCGCCGACCCAGTTCGCGCCGAACTGCTGCCCGGACTGGTTGATCACGATCTTGTTGTTGCGCCCGACCGGCATCGCCCCGTTGAGGAACACCTGGCCGGTGGCCTTCGCCACGCCGTCCAGCTTCGCGACCCGGTCCACGGTCGAGGCCGGGAACGTCGAGCTGTTGCCGGGGCCGTTGCCCTGCTGCTGGATCTGGGACTTCGCCGAGACCTCCACGTCGGTGTACGTGTAGATGTTGGCGAACAGGTTGTCGAACGTGCGCCCGAGCGTGTCGGTGAGCACGAGCGAGCCGGACACGAACATGACCGACAGCACGACCGCCACGGTCGACAGCGTCAGCCGCAGTTTGCGCGCCAGCAGGCTCTTCAGGGTTGCTCTCAGCATGGCGGTCAGGCCACCTCGCCGGCCAGGTCGCCGGGCACCTTGTCGAGGTTCTTGAGCTTGTCGAGCACCGCTTCGGCGGTCGGTTCGCGCAGTTCGTCCACGATGCGCCCGTCGGCGAGGAAGATCACCCGATCGGCGTACGAGGCCGCGTTCGGGTCGTGCGTCACCATCACGATCGTCTGCCCGAACTCGCGCACCGAGTTGCGCAGGAACGACAGCACCTCCGCGCCCGAGCGCGAGTCGAGGTTGCCGGTCGGCTCGTCGGCGAAGATGACCTCCGGCCGCGACACCAGGGCCCGCGCGCACGCGACGCGCTGCTGCTGGCCGCCGGAGAGCTGGCTGGGCCGGTGCCCGAGCCGGTCGCTGAGCCCGACCGTCTTGATGACGGTGTCGTACCACGCGGGGTCCGCCTTGCGGCCCGCGATCGACAGCGGCAGCAGGATGTTCTCCTCGGCGGTCAGCGTCGGCAGCAGGTTGAACTGCTGGAAGATGAACCCGACCTTGGTTCGCCGCAGGTTCGTCAGTGCACCGTCGGACATCCCGGTCAGCCGGGTGTCGCCGACGAAGATCTCCCCGCGGGTGACGGAGTCGAGACCCGCGAGCGTGTGCATCAGCGTCGACTTGCCGGACCCGGACGGCCCCATGATCGCCGTGAAGTGGCCACGCTCGAGCTCGACACTCACCCCGTGCAGCGCGATGACCTGAGCCTCGCCGCTGCCGTACACCTTCCACACGTCGACCGCGCGGGCGGCGATCCCGTCCCCCGTCGTGACAGTCGTGGTCACGCTCAGTTCCCCCTCGTGCAGTGGTCTCTCTTGTCTTGTCCACTACACGCTAAGGGCGCCCGTCACCCCGTCCCTCGTCCCCGAGAACGAAGTCAGGAGCCGGGGCGGACCAGTCCCGTCTCGTACGCGAGGACGACAGCCTGGACCCGGTCGCGCAGGCCCAGCTTCGTCAGCACGTGACCGACGTGGGTCTTGACGGTCGTCTCGCTCACCGACAGCGCCCGGGCGATCTCGGCGTTGGACAGGCCCTTGGCCAGCTGCACCAGGACCTCGCGCTCACGGTCGGTCAGCACGCGCAGGTCCCGTGGCGGCGCCGCGTCGGGGTCGGGCAGCGAGTCGGCGAACTTGTCCAGCAGCCGCTTGAGGATCCGCGGCGCGACGACCGCCTCGCCCGCCGCCACCGTCCGGATCGCGATGACCAGGTCGTCGGCGGGCACGTCCTTGGCCAGGAACCCGCTGGCACCGGCCCGCAGCGCCCCGACGACGTACTCGTCCAGGTCGAACGTGGTCAGGATGAGCACCCGCACGGGCAGCTTCGCGTCGACGATCGCGCGGGTGGCCGCGACGCCGTCCATGCGCGGCATCCGGATGTCCATGAGCACCACGTCGGGCAGCAGCCGGCGGGCCAGCTCCACGGCCTCGACCCCGTCGCCGGCCTCGGCCACGATGTCGAGGTCGGGCTCGCCGCCGAGCACCATGCGGAACCCGGTGCGCAGCAGGGGCTGGTCGTCGACGAGCAGCAGCCGGATGGGACGCGCCTCGCTCAACTCGCCAACTGCCTCTCTGCCGGTGCCTCGATGGGGATCCTCGCGTGCACACGGTATCCGCCCCCGGGGCGGGGCCCGGTGCGCAGGGTCCCGCCGTACAGCATCACGCGCTCGCGCATGCCCAGCAGCCCGTGCCCGACGGCCGCGGTGCCCAGCTGCGGCCCGCGCCCGGTGTCGCAGATCTCGACCGTCACGTCCGCGGGCCGGAACGTCAGCCGCACCTCGACCTTCGCCGCCCCGGCGTGCTTGAGCGCGTTGGTGAGGGCCTCCTGCACGATGCGGTACAGCGTCAGCGACACGCCGGGATCCAGCGGCCCCGGCTCGCCGTCGACCCGCAGCACCGCGGGCACGCCGGCCTCCCGGATCTGCTCCACCAGCCCCTCGATGCCCGCCAGCCCCGGCTGCGGCGCCAGTTCCCCGGCCGGCTCCGCCTCGGTCCGCAGCACGCTGAGCAGCCGCCGCATCTCCCGCAGCGCGGTGCGCCCGGTCTCCTCGATCGTGGCCAGCGCCTCGTCGGCCGCGGCCGGGTCCCGGGCCAGCATCCGCCGCGACCCGGTCGCCAGCACGCCCATCACGCTCACGTGGTGCGCCACCACGTCGTGCAGCTCGCGCGCGATGCGCCGGCGCTCCTCGGCCACGGCCTGCTCCGTCTGCGCCCGCTGGCTGGTCTCGGCGGTGCGGGCCCGATCCTCCAGCGCCGCGATGTACGCCCGGCGCGTCGCCACGGTGCGCCCCACGGTGAAGCACACCAGCGCGGTCATCGCGTGGAACACCAGGAAGATCCTCGCGTCGGGGTAGAAGACGGTGCCGCCGGCCCGCCCCAGCACGCCGGCCAGCACCAGCCCCGGCGCCCACATCACCGCCGTGGCCGCGAAGCCGCGCCGCACCGGCAGGTGCACCGCCGCCGTGTACGTCAGCACGATGATCCCGAACCCGCCCTCGACGAGCCGCAGCCCGGCAAGGAAGGGCACGACGGCGTGCGCCCCGGTCCAGAGCACGGCGACCCAGAGCCACCGCCGCCGGATCGCGACCGCCGCCAGGCCCAGCGACTCGTACACCAGCTGCGCCGGCAGGTCCGTGACCCCGAACGCGGCGCGCGCCGTGCTCTCGAGCCCGGCGCTGAGGAGTATCAGCAGGATCGCGAGCGCGATGTCCTGGGCGAGCGGGTGACCCCGCCGGCCGAGCAACTCCTTGACCCTGCGCACGCTATCGACGGTATCGGCTGCGTGGACCAGCCCATTCGTCGCCGCGCCTGAGCCGCTCTCCTCCTCAGGGATGAGCCCGCACTTCGCAGGGAGGACCCATGCGGCGTCCGGGCTCATGTCGCGAGGGCGGCCGTCGCCTCACGGGATGTAGCGCACCTCGGGGAAGGCTGGGCACGGGCCCTCGAGCAGGCGCTGCCGCTGATGGCGCAGGTGCAGGTCGAAGAACGCCAGCGGGTACGCCTGCTGGATGCGCACCGCCCGGCCGGGGTCGAGGGTGCCGATCCACCTGCGCAGTTCCTCGTCGCTCATCCCGACCGCCGCCGCGAGCTGCGGAAGCAGGACCTGATAGTCGTCGTACGCGTTGTGGGCCGCGCCGTCGGCCTGGACGTTGAGCTTCCAGCCGGTCAGGTGCGACCAGAACTGGGCGACCGGCGGCTCGGCCCGGGTGAAGTCCGCGGTCATCAGATTCCTTCCGTGGATACTCCGGCCTTCAGGCCGGAGAGGAAACGGAACCCCTGCGGAGCAGGACAGGGAAAGCTGATCCGCCGCCAAG
>NZ_JBEPDB010000089.1:0-34766 GCF_040300025.1 Dactylosporangium sp. NPDC000555
CTCCAGCCCGGTGGTCGGCCCGGCGGCGGGGGCGGCGATCGGCACCGCGACGTAGGTCACGCAGCGCGGCTCGGCCGCCGCGAGGAGCGGCCCGTCGCGCTCGACCCGCCCGCGCATCGGCTCGCCGGAGGCGGCGACGGTACCGAGCAGCCCTTCCCCCGGCTGGAGCCGCAGCTCGGTCACGTCGGTGCCGGCGAGCCCCTCCCCGACCTGGCCGCGCAGCTCGATGCCGGCCGGGTCGGCCATGAGCACCACGCCGGCCTGCGCCCCGGTCGCGGCGGTGGCGGTCTGCAGGATCACCTGCAGGATGCGGTCGAGGTCGTGGGTGCCCGCCAGGGTGTCGCCCAGCACGCCGAGCTGACGGCGCAGCTGGTCCCGGCTGGCCGTGAGCGCCTGGACGTACCCCTGCATCTCCCGCGTCATGCGGTTGAACGTCTGCCCGAGCCGGCCGACCTCGTCCTGGCTGCGCACCGGCACCCGGGCGCCGAGATCCCCATCGGCGACCCGCTCGACGGCCTGCGCGAGCTCGGTGAGCGGCTGCGTCGTCGACCGGGCCAGCCACCAGGCGACGCTGACCGCGACCAGGCCCGCGCAGACGACGACCGCCACGAGCACCGCGTAGAGCCCCTGCGTGTCGGGCGCGGGCACGCTGATCGCCAGGGTGAGCGGCTGGCCCGGCTGCGGGTCGAGGCGGCGCACCAGCCGGCCGCCGTCCGTCACGCCGGTCGCGCCGGGAACGAGCCCCCGGGCGGCCTGGACGATGCCGGAGTCCTCGGTCGTGGGCTGCGCGCCCGCGGCGAGGGAGTTGATCCGCACCCCGCTGGCCGACGCGAGCCAGCCGAGCAGGTTCGAGTCGACGGGTTCGACCGCGTGCGCCCGGCCGATGCGCTGCCCCCGCGCGTCGAGCACCTCGACGGAGGAGGAGAGCGCCGGGGACGCCGAGTACGCCGTGGCGGCGCAGTCGGCCCACGGGCGGGGCGGCAGTTCGCCCGCCGAGGTGAGCACGCCGCCGTCGGCCCGGGTCACCTCGACCGCGCGGGCCAGGCCCCGGCCGACGGCGAGCTGCGCCGCGTCGGGCCGGTCGCCGAGCAGGGCGGCGGTCTCGGCGGCGAGGCGTAGCCTCTGGCAGGTGACGGCGATGGCGGCGCGCAGGTTGTCGGAGCCGGCGTCGAGCCGCTCGGAGGTGCGCTGGTCGCTCACGGCGGCGACGGCGATCCCGACGAAGACCGCGCCGAGCAGCACCGGCCCCAGCACGACGGCGAGGAAGGCCGCGGTGAGCCGCGCACGCAGCGTCACGTCCGTCCTCCCGTACCTCGCGGTTGATGCGATGCTGTCACAGTCGAGGAGGAATCGAGTGGCGCTGTCAGAGGTGTCCCCCAAATCCGAGCTCAGGGCGCACATCAGGTCCGTCCGCCGGGCTATGCCGGGCCCCGTTCGGGCGACCGCGGACCGTTGCCTGGCCGTCGCCGCCGCCGATCTGGTACGGCAGGCAGCACGGCAGGCAATGGCCCGCACGGTCGCCGCCTACGTCCCGCTGGAGTTCGAGCCCGGCGGCGCGGAGCTGGTCCCCGCCCTGGCCGCCGCGGCCGATCGCCTACTGTTGCCCGTCCTGCTGGACGACAACGACCTGGACTGGGCCGAGTACCCCGAGCACCCTCAGGCCCACGGTTCCTTCGCCCCCGGCCGCTTCGGCCTGCTGGAGCCCACCGGCCCCCGGCTGGGCCGCGAAGCGGTCGGCGGGGCGGACCTCCTCCTGCTGCCCGGGCTCGCCGTCTCGGAGGACGGGACACGGCTGGGCCAGGGCGGTGGCTCCTACGACCGGGTCCTGCGACGGGTGCGGGCCCCCACGGTCGTGCTGCTCTACCCGGGTGAGTTTCGTGCCGATGTTCCGGCCGAAGCGCACGACCAGCGCGTCTGCGGGGCGCTGGAGGGTTATGACACCGCGCACGTCCACTGGACGAAGGGGTGTCCGATGCCGCAACATTGGCACTCGAAGTATCGGAGTGCCAACGATGGGGGCTGAGCGGTGCCGACCTACCAGTACGCCTGCACGGAGTGCGGACACCAGCTGGAAGCTGTGCAGTCGTTCACCGACGATGCGCTGACCGTGTGCCCGCAGTGCCAGGGCCGGCTGCGCAAGCAGTTCTCGGCGGTGGGCGTCGTGTTCAAGGGCTCCGGGTTCTACCGCAACGACTCGCGCTCATCGTCCAAGTCGGGCTCCTCGACCAAGGCGGAGAGCAAGACCGAGACCAAGACCGAGTCGAAGACGGAGACCAAGACGGAGTCGAAGCCGGCGGCGAGCACCTCGTCCTCGGGCTCGTCCTCCTCCTCGGGCTCCTCCTCCTCGTCGAGCTCGTCCTCTTCCTCGTCCTCCGCGGCCTGAGCCGAAGACGTAGAGCGCCCGGTCCCCCGTGGGGGCCGGGCGCTTCATGCCGCTGGTGTGCTGTCAGTCCCAGTGAGGCGGCCGGTCGGCGAGCAGGCGGTCGTCGTTGGTCGACGCGCGCTCACCCCAGCCCGAGTCCGTGTCGTCGGTCGTGTGGTCCGGGAGCACGACCAACTCGTCGGCGAAGTCCTCGAAGCTCACTTCACGCTGATCATCGGTGGGAGCCCACCCGTTCGTACCTGCCACGGCAGCGAGCCTACCCGCAGCAGTTTGCGGGAAAGTGGCCGAATGGCGACAGTCGCCTTCGCGGTCTACCGGTCACACTCGGCGGCATGACAGAATCCACCCCCGAATCGGCGTACGACGCTCCCCTCGGCAAGGCGCCCGCGGTCGACCAGGAGACCCAGCGCCTGGACGAGCTGGACAAGCCGGATCTCGACGCCACCCGCCCCATGTCGCTCGCCGAACTGCGCGAGCTGAACCTGGGCTGACCCAACCGGCGGTCCGGGCGGGTTTCGGCCCGCCCGGACCTCGGCCGTGGCCGCGATGGGCCGCGCGTGAGGTGGGTAATGTCGTGGCGTGAGCGACGACGCGTACTGGCGACGCCCGGCCGAGGGCGCCGAGGCGCCACCTCCCACGCCCGCCGCCCCGCCGAGCGTTCCCTACACCGGCGCTCCGCGCAGCACTCCACCCCCGCACGGCTGGCGCCCGCCCGTCGTGGAGAGCCCGGCCCCGCCGCGCAAGCTGCCGAGCCAGGACGTCGAGCGCATCGCGCGCGAGGAGCAGGCCGCCACGATCCTGACGAAGGGCATGGGTCTCGTCGCCGGCGCGATCCTGCTCGTCGTGCTCCTCATCCTCTGCGGCCGAGTCCTCTTCTGAGTGCCAGTCTCTGAGGCGCCGGTCTAGAAGCCCGACCAGACCATGTGCGCGCCGCTGTCGCCGGTGCGGTAGCAGTAGTACATCGAGACCACGGACAGCACGACCGCGAGCCCGGCGGCCGCCCAGTGGGCCGCGGCCGGGGCCTTGATCCGGGCCCGGCCGCCGGCGGCCACCGGGATCATGAACGCCATCACCAGCGCGACCACGGCCAGCAGGACCACGAACCGGAACAGCATGTCGGCGTAGTCCTCGTGTTCGGCGATCAGGGCCTTCATCTGCGGCGCCTGGAAGGCCGGGTTGGCGCTGAACGCTTCGCCGGACTCCTTCGCGAAGAAGGTCGCACCCGGTGCGGACAGCGCGAACACGACCAGTGGCCACCGGATGTGCCGGCGGCTCGCGGACCAGACCGCGTACAGGACCGCGGCCAGCGCCAGGAGCGGCACCAGGACCACCGCCGCATGGATGTACAGCGGATGTGCCGGGATGCCAAGGACACGGTCGAACACGGGGCCTCCTCGTCCAGTCGCGATCCCCCCGCGGGTGATTACCCGTGCGGAAGATCCCAGGTTCAAGAGCCTGGAAACATTTGAACGGTTCCAGGCTGCGTGGTCTCATTGAAGCTGTGTCGGGTGAGGATCTGCTGCGCGCCCGGGGTCTGCGTGTGACGCGACCCCGGCTGGCCGTGCTGGAGATCCTCGAGAGTTCCCACGGCCATCTCGAAGTCGAGCAGATCGCGGCTCGGGTGCGCCAGCGCCTGGACACGGTCTCGACCCAGGCGGTGTATGACGTGCTCAGTGCCCTGTCACGGGCCGGCCTGGCCCGGCGGATCGAGCCGGCCGGCAGCCCGGCGCGATACGAGTCGCGGGTCGGCGACAACCACCACCACGTCGTCTGCCGGGGCTGCGGCGAGATCGCCGACGTCGACTGCGCGGTCGGTGACGCGCCATGCCTGACCCCGTCGCAGGCGCACGGCTTCGTCCTGGATGAGGCGGAGGTCACATTCTGGGGCCTGTGCCCCGCCTGCCAGCTCAAACGCGACGAAGAAATGCAGTGACGGACGCAGGCCTGTTCGGTCCGGACTCGATCACCTGGCGCGTGCACCGCGAGCCGATCGTCTCCGTCGGCGGCCTGCGCAGCCTGTACCTGCAGGCCCTGCACCCGCGGGCGGTCGCCGGCGTGGAGCAGAACAGCCGGTACCGCCAGGATCCCTGGGGCCGCCTGGCGCGGACCTCGACATACGTGACCACCGTGATCTACGGCACGACCGAGGAGGCCCAGCGGGCCGGTGACCGGGTCCGCCGGATACATGCCCGGATGACCGCCGTGGACCGGCGCACCGGCGAGCGGTTCCGAGTCGACGATCCCGAGCTGCTGCGCTGGGTGCACGTCACCGAGGTGGAGTCGTTCCTGACCGCCGCGCGGCGTGGCGGGCTGCGGCTCACCCCGGCGGAGGCCGACGGGTACTACGGCGAGCAGACCCGCACCGCCGCGCTCGTCGGGCTGGACCCGGCCACGGTGCCCGACTCGGTGGCGGCCGTCGAGGACTACTACGCGCGGATGCGCCCGTCGCTCGAGCTCACCGTCGACTCGGCCGCCACCGGGCTGTTCCTGACCATGCCCCCGCTGCCATACGGCCTGGGCCTCACCCCGGTGCGCGGCGCCGCGTTCGGCGTGTCGGCGCTCGCGATCGGGCTGCTGCCGGCGTGGGCGCGCAAGCTGTACGGGCTGCCCGGCCTGCCCGCCGCCGACCGCATCGCCTCGGTGAACACCCTGGTCCTGGGCCGATTGCTGCGCTCGGTTCCGGTCGAGTGGATCGAGTCCCCGGCCCGCAAGCGGGCGATGAAGCGGCTGGGCCTGCGCGACTAGCGTTCAACCCGGTGTGACCCGGTGGCCGCCGGCGCTCGCGGTCATGATTCAGGCGGCGCGTGCCGGGTGGCTGGGCGGAAGGGCGCACGCGGCCGTGCCGCCGGGCATCCGGTGGCGATTGCGGGAGACCCAGCGGTACACGGGCCAGGCGAGTGCGGTGATCGGGCGCAGGCCCAGGACGGCACCGGCGGCGCGCCACACGGGGCCGGCGCGGCGCAACAGGTCGGCGATCGCGACGGGGCCGGCGGTGGCGCGGCCCGGCGCCACGTAGCAGACCGCGGAGCTCACCTGCTCCTCGGTCAGGCCCAGCGCCTCGAGGTCGGCGAACTGCCAGGCCACGACATCCGCGTCCGGCCTGATGCGATGCTCTATGAACCGGGCGCATGATGAACAGAAGGCACAGTCACCGTCGAACACGAAGGTCGGGTGTTCCACCCGTCCATCATCGCGCAGCCGGGGTGAGCCCTGGCACCGGCTGGGAATGCTGGTAAGGGGTGTGTGGTTATGACGGTGCATACCCGATGCGACGCCATGAAGGATCGGAGCTGAAAGCATGGCAACCGTAGAGCTGACCGCGGAGAACTTCGCTGAGAAGATCGGCGGCGAGGGCATTGCCCTGGTGGACTTCTGGGCGTCCTGGTGCGGGCCGTGCCAGAAGTTCGCGCCGGTCTACGAGCGGGTGTCGGAGCTCAACCCCGACATCACGTTCGGCAAGGTCGACACCGAGGCGGAACAGCTGCTCGCGACCGAGTTCAACATCCGGTCGATTCCGACACTGATGATCGTCCGCGACGGCGTGGCGCTGTACTCCGAGCCCGGCGCGCTGCCGCAGCAGGCCCTCGAGTCGCTGATCCAGCAGGCGCGGGACCTCGACATGGACGAGGTGCGCGCCAAGGTCGCCGAGACGCAGGCGACCAACGACGACTCGGACGACAGCGTAGTCAAGTCGTAACGCCTGGTAGTACGCCACCGACGTTCCTTGAATTTCGTTCGTACGCGTGTTCGGATTAGCTCGTGCGATGGGACAACCTCAAGGCGACTGGCGGTGCTGACACCGGTGATCCCGGGCAGCCGCGAGTGCTACCGCTCGCGCTGCCCGGGGCCGTGGCCCGAACCTTCGACACGCCCGAGTTCCGCGGCGTCACCTTCTACGAGGTTCGGGCCAAATCCCTGATCAACCGGGTGCCGGGCGCGTCCGGCGTGCCGTTCGAGTGGACGCTCAATCCCTATCGTGGCTGTTCGCACGCGTGCGTGTATTGCCTGACCGGCGACACCGAGATCCTGATGGCCGACGGCGGCACCCGGCCGCTGGCGGATCTGCGGGTCGGCGACGAGATCGTCGGCACCGTGCGGGACGGGCGGTTGCGGCGATACACGACCACCCGGGTTCTCGCGCACTGGGCGACCGTCAAGCCCGCCCATCGGGTGACGCTCGCCGACGGCACCACGCTGGTGGCCTCGGGCGAGCACCGGTTCCTCACCGACCGCGGCTGGAAACACGTCACCGGCGCCCGGCACGGCCGCAGCCGCCGGCCGCATCTGACCACCGCCAACCGCCTCGCCGGCTTCGGGGCGCTGCCGGGCGCGGCGCCGACGTGGTCGCCGGCATATCGACGCGGATACCTGTGCGGCTTCGTCACCGGCGATGGGCACATCGCGCCGGTGCCGGCGGCGGCTCTGGCGCGCGCCCACGAATACGCGGCGGCGTGCGGGGGCTTGCACGCGTTGGCCGGCGAGGGGGACGCCGGGCGCGAGTTCGCCGGCGCCAGCGTCCGCGACGCGAGCGCGCTGCTCGACTGGCCGCAGGCGCCGGAGCGGGACTGGCGGCTGGGCTTCGTCGCCGGGTTGTATGACGCGGACGGCGGGCCGGCGGGCGGGCTGCCCCGCTTCAACGCCGTCGACAAGGTGGTCGTCGACTGGCTCGTGGAGTGCCTGACGGTGCTCGGCTTCGCCGCCGTCGTCGACGAGCCGGGCGCCGGGCCGGGCGGGGTCCGGGTGCTGGGCGGGACCCGGGAGCTGGTGCGGTTCGGGCTGATGTTCGGGCCGGCGACCGCGACGGGCACGGTGGCCGGTGACCTGGTGCGCGGCGACGACGCGCTGCGGGTCGTGGGCGTGGAGCCGCTCGGGGTCGAGGTGCCGATGTATGACATCACGACCGGCACCGGCGACTTCATCGCCAACGGCGTGGTCAGCCACAACTGCTTCGCCCGGCGCACCCACACCTACCTGGACCTCGACGCCGGCCACGACTTCGACACCCAGATCGTGGTCAAGGTCAACGCCGGCGAGGTGCTGCGCCGGGAGCTGTCGGCCCGCGGCTGGACGGGCGCGCACCTCGCGATGGGCACCAACGTCGACTGCTATCAGCGGGCCGAGGGGCGGTATGGCCTGATGCGAGAGATCCTCGCCGCGCTGCGCGACCACGCCAACCCGTTCTCGATCCTGACCAAGGGCACGCTCATCACCCGCGACCTCGACCTGCTGCGCCAGGCCGCCGAGGTCACGTCGGTGAACCTGTCGATGTCGGTCGGGTTCGTCGACGAGGGCCTCTGGCGCTCGGTCGAGCCCGGCACCCCGAGCCCGCTGCGCCGCCTCGACGCGATCCGCCGGCTGAGCGACGCCGGCTTCCCGGTCGGCGTGCTGATGGCCCCGATCCTTCCCGGCCTGACCGACACGCCGGAGTCCATCGACGCCACGGTCGGCGCCCTGGCCGCGGCCGGCGCGGCGAGCGTCGTGCCGCTCGTGCTGCACCTGCGACCGGGGGCACGGGAGTGGTATCGCGCGTGGCTGCTGCGGGAGCATCCGGAGTTGGGGCCGCGATATCGGGAGCTCTATGGGGACGGCTCGTATGCGCCGCAGCCCTACCAGCGCGAGGTCGCCGCGCGGGTCCGGCTGGCAGCGCGCCGGCACGGGCTGCGCACGGGCGGCACGGGCACGGCGCGAGGCGTGGAGGCACCGAAGCAGGCGCCGGCGGCGGGCGAGCAGTTGACGCTGCTCTGAGCGAGCGGCCCCGGTCAGGCTTCCCCCGATGTTGCCGGGTTCGTGGTCGTCACCTCCGCAGGCGCCGTCCGGCCGTTTCGGCCGGCGCGCCGGCGGCGCAGCCAGGTTATCGGGGTCACCTTCTCCAAGGGCAGGAAGCCGGCCATGGCGATCTGGTGCGGGATGAACGAGATCGTGATCAGGCAGAACGTCAACAGATGGAACAGGTAGAAGCCGGCGACGATGAGGTAGCGCGTTCTCGGCTTCACGAAGAAGACGATCGGGCTGAGGAGCTCGAAGCCCACGATGCAGACCTGCGAGACCGTCGTGAAGCCAGGAATCCTCAGCAGCCACCGCGCCGGCAGGGTGCCGCGGCGGATGAAGGACCTCGTCAGGGTCGCGCCGGTCAGCCATGCCAGCCCGCCGTAGCGGAGCTTGGCGATGGCGGCCAGGAAGTAGGTGCAGATCACGGCGATCTGGGTGGCGCGCAGCGCGAAGCCGCCGGCCTCGGTCGGGATCCCGTCGCCGTGGCGGGCCCGGCCGGCGGTGGGCAGGACGGCCAGGGCCACCAGCAGGGCATAGCGGTCGTGGTCGACCTTGCCGTAGCTCATCGCGATGATCATCCACTCGAAGTAGAGGGCGAACACCGCCCAGCCGAGCAGGCGATGGGCGCGACCGGTGGCGGCCAGCAGCGAGAGCGGGATGAGGGTGTAGTAGATCGCGTCGACGATCAGGTGGGTCGGCGTGGGCAGGTGCAGCAGGCGGCCGACGACCAGGGGCCGGTAGAGGCTGCCGGGCAGGTTGCCGTGGCCCCTGATCCAGGCGCTGAAGAGCACCAGGTCGAGCGGGACGAACAGGTACACGAGCGTCCGGAACGCGGCGATGCGCGCCTTCGGGACGGGTGCGAACAGCCAGCGCGTCATGGCCGGTACCTCGCCAGAACCACCTCGGTGACGTCCCCCGTCGGCCGGGCGTGGCGCAGGTGGTGCCGCACCTCGACGATGTCCACCTCGACCAGCGGCGGCTTGCCGGGATTGCGTGCCGCGTAGGACTCCCGCACCGAGTGCAGCAGCGACGGATCGGCCTTGAAGCGCTCGATCTGCGCCTCGATCTCCGCCCGGCGCACCCCGGCGTTGCGCTCGTCGAGCTCGATGCGCCGGCCCGTGGTGTCGATGCCGTCGGTGTGCAGGGCCAGCACCGGCTCGTTGGGCTTGTCGGCGGTAGAGAACATGCGGAACGGCGCGAACGGGAACAGCGTGTCGTCGCCCCGGAAGGTGCCCGCCAGCGTCAGGGCGCCGAAAACGACCACCGCGGCGACCCGCAGCACGCGCCCCCGAGTGCTCAACCGTTCCATCCGCGCCAGACTCTAGACATGCCGTCCGGCGACAACATCACTCTCAGTAGTGAGAATTCGGTCACAATGCGTAGTCATCACGCTCAATGCATCAAGATGTGACGCGCATCTCTATACGCAGCGTTGCGATCGGGCGTGCGGGGGTACCAAGATACTCAGCACAGAGCGTGGGCGGCGGGCGCCAGGCAGAGCCCCGCCGCTCACTGCGTTTTCTCACACTTGACCGCTTCCTCTACCGGCACCCCGGCCTCGACCTGCATGCTGCGCAAACACGTGACAGAGCTGTCAGAGCTGTTCCAGAGGAGTGCGAGATGCAGTTCGGCCGGTACTTTGAGGAGTTCGAAATCGGTGCCGTCTACCGGCACTGGCCGGGCAAGACGGTAACCGAGTACGACGACCATCTGTTCTGCCTGCTGACCATGAACCACCACCCGCTGCATCTCGACGCGCATTACGCCGAGACGTCGACGCATTTCAAGCGCAATGTGGTGGTTGGCAACTACATCTATTCGATCCTGCTGGGCATGTCGGTGCCCGACGTGTCCGGCAAGGCCATCGCCAATCTCGAGGTCGAATCGCTGCGGCACACCGCGCCGACCTTCCACGGCGACACCATCTACGGCGAGACGGTCGTGCTGGACAAGCGCGAGTCGGAGTCGAAGGAAGATCGCGGCGTGGTGACCGTGGAGACCAAGGGATACAAGCAGGACGGCACCCTCGTCTGCGTCTTCAAGCGGCGGGTGATGGTGCCCAAGAGGTCGCATGCGGGCCCGGAGGCGCCCAGCTTCCCGGAGCCCAAGTCGCCGGAGCCCAAGTCGTAGGAGCGTCAAGGAGGACGGCGTGGGTTTGCTCCGCAGGCTGCTGGGGCGGGAACAGGCGTGGGTCGAGCGCTGGGCGGTCTACCCGGGCGAGATCGGCGGCCGGCTCGCGATGTACAACATCGATCTCGGCGCGGTCGAGGCCGCTCCGGTCGCCCGGTTCCCGCTGCGGTACGACGTCGAGTTCGCCTACACCGGCGACGGCGCGAGCGGCATGCCCGCGGCCGCGGAGCTGGCCGCCATCCACGCCATGGACGCGGCGGTACGCCAGGTGCTGCGCTCCGCCGGCGGCGCCCTCGTCGGCCGGATGCTCTCCGACAACGCCGGCCGGATCACCGGGTACCTGCCCGCGAACACCAGCCCGCCGCCGCTGCCTCCGATCGACGGCCTCGCCCCGACCGCAGAGGTGTCCAGCGATCCGGGCTGGACCCGGGTCCGCGAGGCGCTCACGCCCAACGCCTGGCAGCGCAACGTCATGGACGACAACCAGGTGATACAGGAGCTCGAGGAGCACGGCGACCGGCTCGGCCTGCCGCGGGCGGTGGAGTTCCTGGCCTACTTCCCCGACCCCGAGCGGGCCGAGGCCTCGGCACGGGAGCTGCGCGCGGACGGGTTCGCGGTGACCGTCGAGCGCGGCGACGAGGGCGACTACGTGCTGCAGGCCATCCGACGCGACACCGTCCAGCCGCCCGCGCTGCACGAGGTCACCTGGAAGGTGCGCGGCATCGTCGAGAGCCACGACGGCATCTACGACGGCTGGGGCTGTTAGTTAGCCTGGCTCTCGCTTCGCTCGAGCATCGGTGGGGGGTTCCCACCCCACACCCCCCATGCTCGCTTCGCTCGCACTTTTGGCTGCGCTTCGCGCCCCCTGCGTCCTGGTTGCGGTTTGCGGTTGGCCGGGTGGATTGTTGCTCTGGCTCGTGGCGGAAAGAGCCGTTATCGACGGATTTTTCGGCATACGCTCGGTTGTGGGAGGTTGTCATGTCGAGCCAGCCCGCATCCGGCCCGTCCGGCCGCCCGGCCATCCGGGTCGACCTGCCGCTGCGGCGGCAGGAGTGGGATCTGCTCGTCCGGCTGCCCCGTAGCGTGCTCGTCGCGGCCTGCGCCGGCGACGAGCGCGTGGACGCCGTTGCCGGGGTCGAGGCCATCGCCGCCGGTCAGCGGTCCCGTGCGCTCCTCGTGCGCGGGGTGGTCGCGGCCATCTTCGCCGAGCAGCTGACCGACAACGACATCGACGCCGCGGCCGCCGAGCCGGCCACGGTGCTCGTCGACTGCGGGCACGCCGTGCGGCTGCTGGCCGAGCGGCTCGGCTCGGACGTCGCACTCGCCTACGGCGAGTGGCTGATGGACATCGCGGCGAGCATCGGGCGGGCCGCCTGGGCGCCCGGGCGGATCCGGCTCGGCGGGGTGGAGATCCAGCTGGCGGAGCGGCGCTTCGTCAACGGGATCGCCCTGGAACTGGCGCGCGCCCTGCACCGCTGAGCGGGGCCGGCGCGCCGACGAGCGCCGGCCGGGTGGGCTGGACAACCCTTCTCACTCGGCCGGCCTCCAGGGCCGAAGCTCTGCCGAAGCGCCATCGAAGCCCGGCCTCCAGGCCAAACCCGGCCGGCCACCGGGCGCAACCCCCGATCGCCGGGCCCGAGCCTGGCCGGTCCGAGCCGTAGGTCCGGCCGGCAGCCACGATGGCGGAAACGCCGTGCCGGACGAGCGGGGCACATGCGGTACCGTCGCCGGAAATGGAACCCGAGACCGAGCTTGCGGTCGGGGTCGGACCCTGGGATGGTCCATGGCCCGCCGCGTCACACTACGACCCGGAGCTGCTCGCGGACGGCGACCGCCGCAACGTGGTGGACCGATACCGCTACTGGCGCCTCGATGCGATCGTGGCCGACCTCGACACCCGCCGGCACCCCTTCCACGTCGCCGTCGAGAACTGGCAGCACGACCTGAACATCGGCACCGTCGTGCGCAACGCCAACGCGTTTCTGGCCGCCGAGGTGCACATCGTCGGGCGGCGGCGGTGGAACCGGCGCGGCGCCATGGTTACCGACCGCTACCAACACGTGCGCCACCATCCCGACGTGAACGAGTTCCTGGAGTGGACCCGGCGGCACGACCTGCCGCTGATCGGCATCGACAACCTGCCCGGCGCGCTTCCGCTGGAGCGTGCCGTGCTGCCGCAGCGGTGCGTGCTGCTCTTCGGCCAGGAGGGGCCTGGCCTGTCGGAACCCGCCCGTCTGGCGTGCGGCGCGGTGTACTCGATCGCGCAGTTCGGCTCGACCCGGTCGATCAACGCCGGAGTGGCCAGCGGCATCGCCATGCATGCCTGGATTCGGCAGTACGGGGTCGTAAACCCCTGACCGGCCTTACCGTGGGTATATGGGCGTCGCAGTCAGCTGTCCCCGCTGTGGTGGTCCGGTGCGACCGCCGGACCTCATGCACTCCGATTGGCGATGCGATGTCGACGGGGCGGTACTGCCCCTGCACGTCGCGCAGCACATCGGGCCCGAGATCGTCGACGCGGTCCGGGCGAAGCTGCTCGCCGCGGCGCTACGGGCCGGGGACAGACGCCCGACCCCGCTGTGGTGCCCCTGGCCGCTGCCGAGCGGCTGGATGGTGACCGGGGTGGGCTGGGTCGGCGACGAGCGCTCCGGGGTCCGCGCCACCGCGCTGGCCTGCAGCGGGCCGGGGCCGGTCGAGCACGGGCCAGCCGACTGCCTGATCATCGCCGAGGAGCCAGGCGTCGGGCTCGGCAACCGCTTCGCCGGCCTTCCGGGCACCGACCCCGGGCCCTTCTTCGACGGCGACCTCGCCACCACCACCGCGCACGCGAAGGTCCGGGCCGCAGGCTGGCCCACCCCGCTGTGGATGGCGAAGTCCCCGGAGGATCGGTGCGCGTACATCGGCGAGGCCGCCGGCATGTGGATCTACATCGTCACGTGGCCCGCCGCGGCCGGGTACCTCCTGGAGGAGGAGCTCGAGCTGCACGATCTGTCCGATGACGTGCCAACCCACCTCGTCTACGGCGCGCCGTCGCCCTATCTTCACGGCAAAGCGTAGACACCCGCGACTAGGATCGAGCTCCGAGTCGATGCTCGGCGCGCGGCGAAACTGCACCCTGAGCCGCGTAGCTGATACGCTGAGTTCGCCGGGGCGTTGGTGCGCAGCGCCGCGGGGAGGGGATTGACGGCTATGGTCAAGAAGGTCCTCACCTGGGGAAGCATTGCCTTCCTCATCTTCTTCGTGGCGTATCGGCCACAGTCGGCCGCCGAGGTGTTCAAGTCCATCGGCGGGGGCATCATGGACATCGCCACCGGATTTGGCGAGTTCTTCTCTAGCCTGGTTGTCTGACGTCGATGTCCGCCGGCGTTGAGCCTCCCGAGGACGACCCGAACGCCCGTCGCAACCAGGACCGGGACACGGAGCCGATTCCCCGTGCCCGCCCGGAGTCCCTCTCCGGCCAGCCGTTCGCCGCGACCGGCGAGCCGGTCGGCTACTCCGCGCATGCCGACTACTCCACCGACGGCGACGACTTCGTCTCCGACGCCTACGCCGACCCGCTCACCGACGGCGCCCACGCGGGCGGCGAGGGCGGCCGGCAGTATTCCGGCGCCCCGCCCACGTTCTCACAGGACGAGTTCGCCGGCCTCCAGGGCGGCGACGCCCGCCCGGCGGTGCCGCCCGGCAGCCGCGTGGCGCCGCTGGAGGACGAGGCGAGCCGGCACGCGTCCCGCTACCTCTTCCCCACCGAGAAGTTCCGCGGCGAGTGGAAGCGGCACTGGATCCAGCTGGTCAAGGAGGGCCTGATCGCGGCCTTCGCGACGATCGCGATGGGCTACATCGCCGGCTGGCTGACCAAGCACAACCAGACCCAGCTGCGCACCGCGGTGCTGGTCATCTGGGCAATCGTGGTCCTGTGGTGCGCATGGCGCGTCGCCGACTGGTGGTATGACCGCTTCATCCTCACCAACAAACGGGTCATGGTCGTCTCGGGCATCTTCACCCGCAATGTCGCCATGATGCCCCTGCAGCGCGTCACCGACATGAAATACGTGCAGTCATTGACGGGCCGCACGCTCGGATACGGCCATTTCGAGCTGGAGTCCGCAGGCCAGGATCAGGCATTGCGCAATATCCGCAATCTGCCCAACCCGAATGAGTTGTATCTGCGGATCGTCGAGGAGATGTACGAGCCGGAGGCCGTCGAGGCGCGCCTCGGCCGTGCGGCCGGCGGCGACGACGACGGAACCTGAGAGTTCGCTGACAATGCGCTCCGGGTGGCAACCCGGACGGCCCCCAGTTGCGTCTTCGTACGTGGGCGAAGGGGGAAGGGGCGGCCGGTGCCGGATGACGCAGGGTTCCGCGAAGAAGACTTCCGTGAGTTTGTCGCGCTTCGCTCCAAGGCGCTACTGCGCACCGCCTACCTGCTGGCCGGCGACTGGGCCACCGCCGAAGACCTGCTGCAGATCGCGCTGACCAAGACCTTCCTGGCGTGGAAGCGACTCGGGCACATCGAGGCCGTCGAGCCGTACGCCCGCCGCGTGCTCGTCAACACCTCGACCAGCTGGTGGCGACGCCGCTGGCACGGCGAGCGCCCCACCGAGGTGCTCCCCGAGGGCGCGGCCGCCGACCAGATCGAGGAGAGCCTCGAGCGCGACGCCATGTGGCGGCACGTGCGCGCCCTGCCGAACCGGCAGCGGGCCGTGCTCGTGCTGCGGTACTACGAGGACCAGTCCGAGGCCGACACCGCACGCCTGCTCGGCGTGTCGGTCGGCACCGTGAAGAGCCAGACCTCCCGCGCCCTCGCCACGCTGCGCGAGCGGCTCAGCGCCGAGGGCGTCCGTCCCGCCACCCGATCCCAGCCGGCCCGTCCGCCGACCGTCCCCGAGCCGGCCGAGGTTCCGGCGAGCGTCCCGACAAGTGTTCCGGCTCTCGAAGAGCCGGAACAACTTTTCGTCGAGGCTGAGTCGCTTCTAGCTGCGGAGACCGTGGTGCTGCCCACGGAGACCGCCGTCGAAGAGCCGGTGGAAGTCTGACTGGGGACGTGACGATCATGCTGGAACACGAACTCCGCGAGACGTTCGCGGCCAAGGCGGGCAGTCCCCCGCCGGGGTCGCTCGCGTCGCTGACCGGGGCCGCCGACACCGCCATCCGCGGAGCCGCGCGGGTCCGCCGGCGGCGGCGCGCCGTGGTGACCGGCCTGTCCGGTTTCGTGGCCGTCGCGGTGGCCTCGGTCGCCGTCACACAGACGCTGACGGGGGGCGCCCCGGGCGACCTCCTCCCGCAGGCGCAGGGGCCCGCCAGCCAGCCCCAAACCGAGCAGCACCCATCGTCCTGGGCGTCCCGGAGCATGCCGGCGGCGCCGTCCGGGATGCGCGAGGTGGACGCGGTCAAGCCGAGCGCGCAGGCGGCCACCCGGGTGCGGCTGCAGCTGCCGGCCAGGAGCACGGTCACCGCGGCCTACCAGGCCAAGGACGGCTACCTGGTGGTCAACACCCAGCCCGACGGCGACAAGCAGCTCGTCCTGCAGGACGACAAGAACCAGCAGAAGGTCCTGGTCGAAGACGCGAGCAACATCACCGTGGCCAAGGACGGCAAGATGCTGGCGTGGGCGTCGCAGGGTCAGATGAACGTCGGCTCCCGCAGCGGCGACGACAGCAACAAGGTGACCGCCAAGTACTCGGTCGACGTCCCGGCGGACACCAAGCCGGTCACGTTCGTCGGCACCAACCTGGTGATCAGCAACGACGGCGAGGGCTTCGGCGTCTGGCCCACCGAAGGCAAGTACAACCAGAAGTGGGACACCACCGTGGTCCGCGTCTTCGGCGGCACCACGGACAACAAGGGCGTCTACGCGGAGGTCCTCGCCAAGGCCTCGGATACGCCGATGTGCCTGGCGCTGCTGGAGTTCGACCAGCCCTTCAAGAAGACCAAGAACACGATCTGCGGGCTGCCGGCGGCGGCCAAGGAGGGTGGCGCGCGGATCTCCCCCGACGGGCGCTGGCTCGCCTACCCCGTCAAGGGCCTCAAGCAGGTGGCGATCCTCGACTTGACCACGGTCTTCACGGACGGCAAGCCGAAGGTGTGGGACCTCTCGGTCACCTCGAATACCGTCTGGCTCAACGCGACGACGTTCGTGGTCGACAACGGCAAGAAGTTCCTCAAGCTCAACCCGGGCGCCAAGACGAGCGAGTACGACTCGCTGGACCAGGAGAGCGACGGGGCCGTGCTCATCGAGCCCCTTGCCGACCACTAGGGCCTCTATAGGCTGGGAGCGTGCGGATCGATCTTCACGCCCACTCCACCGCGAGCGACGGCACCTCGACGCCGGCGGAACTGGTCGCCGAGGCGGCCGCGGCCGGGCTCGACGTCGTCGCGCTGACCGACCACGACACCACGGCGGGCTGGCCGGCCGCGATCGCCGCCCGACCGCCCGGCCTGGCGCTCGTGCCTGGTGCGGAGCTGTCGTGCCGATGGCACGGGGGCGCCTGGCCGATCTCGCTGCACCTGCTGGCGTACCTGTTCGATCCGAGCGAGGCGGCGCTGGCCACGGAGCTGGCGCGGGTCCGGCTGTCGCGGGAGACGCGGGCCGAGCGGATGGTCGAGCTGATGTATGCCGACGGCATCGACGTCACCTGGGAAGAGGTGCTGCAGGACGCGGCCGGCGGCACCGTCGGCCGCCCGCATCTCGCCCAGGCGCTCATCCGGCGGGGCCTGGTCGGCACGGTCTCTGAGGCGTTCGAGCCGCAATGGCTGGGGCGGCGGTACCGGGTGCCGAAGGACGACCTCGACGTCTTCCTCGCGCTACGCCTGGTCCTGGACGCCGGCGGGGTGCCGGTCTTCGCCCACCCGCGGGCCAGCGTCCGCGGTCCGATCGTCCCGGACGAGCTCATCGTCGAGATGGCCGGAGCCGGGCTGTTCGGGCTGGAGGCCGACCACACCGACCACAGCCCGGCCGAACGCGAGCACGTGCGGGCGCTCGCCGGCAGGCTCGGGCTGGTCACCACGGGCAGCAGCGACTTCCACGGCACCAACAAGACGGTCCGGCTCGGCGCGCGGACCACGGCCCCGGAGGTGCTCGAGCGCATCGCCGCGGCCGGCCGTGGAAGCCGCGTGGTGGGGTGACCGCCGAGGACAGCGGCGCCGGCGCGTGTTGACGGGATCGTGCTCATGGGCCGCCCCGGACAGTCGCCGGGGCGGCCCACACATCGTTAGCGCAGGGTCGCGTAGATCGTCTTGGTGAGCGTGCCGTTGGCGTCGTCCATGTCGAGCGACCAGACCATCGCGCCGCCGTAGCCGGACGCGCGGACGAACAGGCCCTTCTGAGCCACGACGACCGGGTCGTCGAAGGTCCAGAACGTGCTGCCGTTGAACAGCCACGCGTGGCCCGTCAGCACGTCGCGATACACCTTGTAGCCCTGCTGCGGCAGCTTCGCGAGGACCTTGTAGTCCTCGTTGCCGGCCGCCCACGTGGCCGGCGCCGGGCCGGTCGCCGACTGGAACAGGCCGCGGTTGGCGTTGGTCACGCCGGTCCAGCCCTGGCCGTAGTACGGCACGCCCAGCACGAGCTGCTTCTTCGGCGCGCCACGGTCGGTCCACGCCTTGAGCGAGCTGGCCCCGCTGAAGTCCGGCGTGGTCGGGGCGCCCCGCGGCACGAACAGCGCGGACTGCTGGTTGGTCTTGGGCTCCCACGTGCCGTGGAAGTCGTAGCCCTGGACGTTGCCGAAGTCGAGGTACTTGAAGATCTTGTTCGCCTCGAAGCCGGCATCGATCTTGGCGGGCGCGGCCGGCAGGAACGCCGTCAGCGTCGCGTCCTTGCCCAGCTGCTTGCGGAACTCGGCGACGAGCAGCGTGAAGTTCTGCTTGTCCTCGGGGCGGATCACGTTGCCCGGGTTGCCCTCCGAGCCCGGCCACTCCCAGTCGAAGTCGAAGCCGTCGAAGACGCCGGTCGACGAGAATGTGTCGATGCAGGACTTGACCAGCGCCTTGCGCGACGCGTCGGTCAGCACGGCGTCGGAGAAGTTCGCCGACAGGGTCCAGCCGCCGAGCGACAGCAGGACCTTGAGGCCGGGGTGCTTCAGCTTGAGCTTGCGGAGCTGGTTGAAGTTGCCGTTGAGGGCCTGGCCCGGCTCGTCGGCGACGCCGTCGACACTCTCCTCCGCGGAGACCGGGCGCTGGTAGTCCGCCCAGGGGTCGGAGGAGACGCACTTGCCGGAGGCGTCGACGTCACCGAAGGCGTAGTTGATGTGGGTCAGCCGCGCGGCCTGCCCGCTCGTCTCGAGGTTCTTGACGTAGTACTGCCGGCCGTAGATGCCCCACTGGATGAAATACCCGACACGCTTGAACTGGTCCTGGTGCGCGGCGCTGTGGGCGCCCGCCGCCGTCCCGGGAATGAGGGCCAGCGACGTCGCCGCCAGCGTGGCCGCGAGCCCCGCAGACAGGCCCTTCAGGACTCTGCGTTTGCCCATAAACCCTCCATCTGTAAGGAAAGTTTGCTGTTATTCAGGCAAGGTAGGGGCGCCGCTCGATGGCGTCAAGACCCTGGTTTCCGCTCGATATGGGGCGGCCACGACAATCCGGTCGTGAATTTGAAGCTGCTCGGGGAAGTGTTCGTGACGCTCCTGGTCATTCTGGACCCGCCCGGAGCGGTGCCGATCTTCCTGGCGCTCACCGGCCAGATGGAGCGCCGCCACCGCCACCGGGCGGCACTGCAGGCGGTGGCGCTGGCGCTCGGCGTGATCGTGGCGTTCGCGGTGCTGGGCCGGCAGATCCTGGGCTATCTGCACATCGAGCTGCCGGCGCTGCAGGGCGCGGGCGGCCTGCTGCTGCTGTTGGTCGCCCTCGAGCTGCTGACCGGCAAGACCGACGATCCGCGCAACCAGGCGACCACCAACGTCGCGCTGGTGCCGCTCGGCACGCCCCTGCTGGCCGGGCCGGGCGCGATCGTGGCGACCATGCTGTTCGTGCGGCGCGCCGACGACTTCGCCGGGTACTCGGCGATCGCGGTGGGCATCATCGCCGTCATGATCATCGTGTACCTCGTGCTGCGCTTCTCCGGCTTGCTGGTGCGCATCCTGCGGCCCAGCGGCATCGAGGTGCTCACCCGGATCGCCGGCCTGCTGGTCGCGGCGATCGCGGTGCAGTTGCTCGCCGACGCGATCGGCGCCTTCGTGACGACATACCTGCACTCACCCCACTAGCATCGGCGCTTTCCTTTTTGTCGTACCCGGGTGGCAGGATGCTGGGCGTGGAGCAGTTGGGTCTATTCGCGGCGCCTCGAAGGCTGTTCACCTGCACGCCCAGCAAGCTCGGCAGCTACGAGGACTGTCCGCGCCGCTATCGGTATTCCTACGTCGACCGCCCGGCCCCGCAGAAGGGCCCGCCCTGGGCGCACAACTCGCTGGGCGCGTCGGTGCACACGGCGCTGAAGAACTGGTATGCCCTGCCCCCCGAGCGCCGCACCCGGGACGCGCTGCCCACCCTGCTCAAGGCGACCTGGGTCCGCGAGGGCTATCGCGACGACACGCAGGAGCGGGAGGCCTACCGGCGCGCCCTCAACTGGCTGGAGTCCTATGTGGAGGATCTCGACCCGGCCGACGAGCCGGTGGGTGTGGAGCGCACGGTGGCGGCCCGCACCGAGACGCTGGCACTGTCGGGGCGGGTGGACCGCATCGACCAGCGCGGCGACGAGCTGGTGATCGTCGACTACAAGACGGGGCGGAGCGCGGTGACGCCCGACGACGCCCGGGGGTCGCGGGCGCTGGCGCTGTATGCGATCGCGACAGCGCGGGTGTTCCGGCGGGAGTGCCATCGGGTGGAGCTGCACCATCTGCCAAGCGGGACGGTGGCGGCGCACGAGCACACGGCCGAGTCGCTGGCGCGGCACCTGCGGCGGGCCGAGGAGACAGCGGCGGACATCCTGGCCGCGGAGTCGGCGGTGACCTCCGGGGACGCGGCTCCGGATGACGCGTTTCCGGCTCTCGCCGGGCCGCGCTGCTCCTGGTGTGACTATCGGAAGGTCTGCCCGGCCGGGGCGTCCATGGCCATCAAGGATCCCTGGGCGGCCATCTGAAGAACCGCAGGTCCGGCGATGGAGGTCCGCGTGCGTTACGGGATTGATGTCTGCACACTTGGGGAGTTCGCCGAGCCTGGCCGGGTTGTCGAGGTCGCACGCGCGGCCGAGGCGGCCGGGTGGGAGGCGTTGTTCGTCTGGGACCATCTCGCGTTCGCCTGGGGCGTTCCCTCCGCCGATCCCTGGGTGGTGCTCGCGGCCGCCGCGCAAGCCACCGATCGGCTCCTCCTCGGCACCGCGGTCACTCCCTTGCCCCGCCGGCGGCCCGCCGTCGTGGCCAATGCCGTCGCCACGCTTGACCGGCTCAGCAACGGGCGCGTGGTGCTCGGGGTGGGAATCGGCGGCGTGGCCGTCGAGTATGCGGCCTTCGGGGAGGACGCCGGCGAACGCTCGCGCGCCGAGCGGCTTGATGAAGGGCTCGCCGTCGTGGCGGGGCTGCTCGGCGGGGAGCGTGTCGCGCACGCGGGGGTGCACTACACCGTCGACGGGGTGGCGCTCGCGCCGCCGCCCGTGCAGCGGCCTCGGGTGCCCATCTGGGTCGGCGGGCACAGCCGGGCGGCGTTGCGGCGGGCGGCCCGTCATGACGGATGGATCGCGGCCGGGGACGACGAGAGCGGCACGATGACACTGTCGCCCGAGGCCGTGCGCGAGGCCGTCGGATACGTCTCGCGGCACCGTGACGGCGGGGAGTTCGCGGTGGCCCTGGTCGGGGTTTCGCGCGGGCCGGATGACGCTTTGTTCGCGGCCTACGAAGGGGCGGGCGTCACCTGGTGGCTCGAGCACGTTCACGGGCGGCGCGGGACCTACGACGAACTCCTCGCGCGGGTCTCGGCCGGGCCGCCGGCCGTCAGAAGCCGGCCATGACGATCGGCACACCGCAGACGATCAGGAGCTCCGTGTAGCCGATGACCATCGCCGCCAGGGCCAGGCCGGCGCCGGGGCAGTGCTCCCGGCGGCACTGTGACCACGCGATGTGACCCATGAGGATGCCGAAAGGGGGTAACAACACGGCGCAGGCCAACGCTGCCACCGACATGCCGTTCACGCGCACCTGAGAACCATTTCACAGGGTGATGTGGCCTGGTCACATTGGCCTGGGGGCGGAAAACTCCGATACTTCGGAAATACTCGCCGGTAACCTGGCTGACCAACGGAGGTCTTCCCGACATGGCTCGTCTCGCTCGGACACCCGGGCTTACCGATGTACAGCAGTCGATGCTCGAGACCGTCCGTGCATTCGTCGACAAGGAGATCATTCCGCACGCGCAGCGGCTCGAGCACGAGGATGTCTACCCGGCCGACATCGTGGCGGGCATGCGGGAGATGGGGCTGTTCGGGCTCACCATCGCCGAGGAGTTCGGCGGGCTCGGCGAGTCCCTGCTGACCTACGCGCTGGTCGTCGAGGAGCTCTCGCGCGGCTGGATGTCCGTGTCCGGCATCGTCAACACGCACTTCATCGTGGCGTACCTCGTCTCCCAGCACGGCTCGGAGGAGCAGAAGCGGCGGCTGCTGCCCCGGATGGCGACCGGCGAGGTGCGCGGCGCCTTCTCGATGTCCGAGCCCGGCACCGGCTCCGACGTCGCCGCGATCCGCACCAAGGCCGTCCCGGACGGCGGCGACTGGGTGCTCGACGGGCAGAAGATGTGGCTGACCAACGGCGCGTACTCCGCCGTGGTGGCCACCCTGGTCAAGACCGACCTCGGCGCCGAGTCGGTGTACGGCAATATGACCACGTTCCTGCTCGAGAAGGAGCCCGGGTTCGGGCTCAACGAGCGGCTGCCGGGGCTGAACATCCCCGGGAAGATCGAGAAGATGGGGTACAAGGGCGTCGAGACCACCGAGATGGTGCTCGACGGGGTCCGGGTGCCCGGCTCGGCCGTGCTGGGCGGCGCCGAGAAGGTGGGGCGCGGCTTCTACCAGATGATGGACGGCATCGAGGTCGGGCGGGTCAACGTCGCCGCGCGGGCCTGCGGGATCTCGATTCGCGCCTTCGAGCTGGCCATCGCATACGCCCAGCAGCGCCAGACCTTCGGCGCTCCGCTGGTCAAGCACCAGGCGATCGCCTTCAAGCTGGCCGAGATGGCCACGAAGATCGAGGCGGCGCACGGGTTGATGGTCAGCGCCGCGCGGCTCAAGGACGCCGGGCAGCGCAACGACGTCGAGGCGGGCATGGCGAAGCTGCTGGCCAGCGAGTACTGTGCCGAGGTCGTTCAGGAGGCGTTTCGCATCCACGGCGGCTACGGCTACTCGAAGGAGTACGAGATCGAGCGGCTGATGCGCGAGGCGCCGTTCCTGCTGATCGGCGAGGGCACCTCGGAGATCCAGAAGACCATCATCAGCCGGGGTCTGCTGCGGGACTACGGGATCCGCTAGGGCTGGACCAGCGTGATCGCGTGCACGGCGCGGATGACCGCGATGCAGCTGTTCTCCACGAAGTCCACGCCCGCGGCCTCGGCCAGCACGCGCCCCTCCGGCGAGTAGATGCCGTCCTGCAGCCAGACCGCCGGCGCCCCGATGGCAAGCGCCTCCTTGACCACCTGGGTGGCGTCCGCGGACGGGCGGAACACGTTGACCAGGTCGACCGGGAACGGGACGTCGGCGAGCGTCCGGTAGCAGCGCTCACCGAAGATCTCGTCGGCGAACGGGTTCACGGGCACGATGCGCCATCCGTGCCGCCGCATCTGCCGCGGTACCGAATGTGCGACCTTCATGGGATCCCGGGAGGCGCCC
Organism: Dactylosporangium sp. NPDC000555; assembly: GCF_040300025.1. Taxonomy (NCBI): domain Bacteria; kingdom Bacillati; phylum Actinomycetota; class Actinomycetes; order Micromonosporales; family Micromonosporaceae; genus Dactylosporangium; species Dactylosporangium sp. NPDC000555. The sequence goes on from NZ_JBEPDB010000089.1 coordinate 23,082, forward strand.
ACGACGGCGATGGTGCGGGCCTCACGCAGGATCTGTTCAGCGGTGCGCATGCGTCGACGTTAGCGCGCGGCGAGGTCAGCCATCCGCGACGCGCGACGGTCCCGTGACGATGGGCCCCGGGCCACCGCGCAGCCCGGCCGCGAGGCGGGCGCTCAGCAGCAACTCGTGCACGCGCCGGGCCTCCTCGGCCTGACCGATCGCGGTGCGGCGCTCCGGGTGCGACTGGTGGTACCCGATCAGATCCATGAGGAAGAGCAGGCTCGCGTCGACGCTGGACGGACGCAGCGTCACCGACCGGCGACGGCCCGAGACCAGCACGTCGAGCCGCGGGTGCTCCCGGTCGCCGTTGAGCTCGACGCCGCCGATCCGGTCCCAGGCGTACCGCGCGCCGCGCACCTCGATCCCGGTGGCGCTCAGCCGCAGCGCGGGCGTGTGCCGGACCAGCCGCGTGACCAACCGCACGCCGATGCCGAGCGACACGGCCGCGGCGAACGCGGCGGCGCCCACCGGGACCGGGTCGGGTGCGGCGAACAGTATCGTGAGGACCATTATCGTCGCGACGGCGAAGGCGCGCCCGGCGCGCGCGGAGGCCAGCCGGGGCGACGGGTGGAACTCCCAGCCGGGCCGGGCCGGCGGCTCCTCGCGACGGCGCAGGTCGGTGATCAGCTGGTTGACGAGGAAGCCGATAAGCCCGGCCAGGGCTAGCCAGAGATACCCGCCAGGAGCGAGCGCCCGCACGAGCACGCCGGCGCCCAGGACGATCAGCGACGGTACGACGACCCAGGACCAGCGCATGTATCGATGTTACGGAGGACGCGCGACCCGTCGCTTCCGTCGATCAGCCGGACTGGCGGGCGAGGGCGCCGCGCAGCCGGTCGAGCTCCTCGATCGTGCCGATCTCGGACCGGCGCTCCGGGTGGTCGAGGTACGCGTGGATCGAGCGGAACAGGAACCACAGCGACACGTCCAGCGGGACCACCTGGCCCGGCTGGAAGCGCTTGATCGGCCGCCCGCGCACCAGCTCCGGGCGGGCGAGCGTCCACTGGGGACTCTCCGGCCCGGCCTCGAGCGCGGCCCACGGCACGAACGAGCGCCCGCCGTCGATCGCGATCCCGGCCGGGGTGATCAGCAGCGGCCCGCTGCGGATCATGCGGAACAGCAGCAGGGCCATGGCCGAGGCGTTGAGCACCAGGATCGCCCAGGCCAGCGTCGGCACGATCCGGCCCGGCACCCGCAGGCCGTTGAGCGCCATGAGCAGCAGCGCGGCGCTGAGCAGCCCGTTGAAGACGCACTGCCGGCGAAACGCGGGCGAGACCGCGAAGGCCGCCCGCCCGTCGAAGACGACCAGCCGAAACGTCGAGGGCCCGCGCGTGGACCGGGTGAGCTGGACGAGCCCGACGACGATGCCCAGGGTGGTCAGCGGCTGCAGGACCAGCAGCAGCGGCAGGAACGCCTCTGGCTCGTCGGCGAGCAGCACGAAGCCGACGGCCGACCCGACGGCGACCGGCGGCCCGAGTAGCACCGCATAGTCACCGGAACGCGCCCCCATGCCGCCGAGCCTAGCCAGCCAACCTGATGATTGGCTGACTGCGCCGCCACAGCCACTGTGGATTACCTAACGGTACTGAGCCTCCCGAACGCTGTTGCCGCCGTCGACGACAAGCATCTGGCCGGTGATGTACGAGGCGCCGGGCGAGCACAGGAACGCGATGGTGGCGGCGACCTCCTCCGGCGTGCCGGGGCGCCCCATCGGCGTGCCGAAGCCCTGCTTGAGTTCGACGAGCGTCGACGCGCCGGTGTGGATGATGCCGGGCGCGACCGCGTTGACCGTGATGCCGTCGGCGACGAGCTCCATCGCCAGCGCCCGGGTGAGCCCGACCACGCCGGCCTTCGCCGCCGCGTAACCGGCCTCGGCGGGCAGCGCGTTGACCGGGCCGGCAGTGGCAGCCAGGTTGACGATCCGGCCCCAGCCGTGCTCGGCCATGCCGCCCACGAAGGCCCGGCTGACCAGGAACGCCGTGGTGAGGTTGCGGTCGATCTCGGCGCGCCACTCGTCGTAGGTCAGCTGTGCCACCGGGCGCAGCACCTCGGGGCTCGCCTTGCTGGCCAGGCCGGCGTTGTTGACCAGGATGTCCACCGCGCCGAGCTGGTCGTTGATCGCGTCGGCCAGGGCGCCGACCTCGGCCTCGACGGTGAGGTCGGCGACAAACCCGATGACGCCGAGCTCGCTGGCCCGGTCGTGGATGCGCCGGGTGGTCGAGACGATCGCGACCGCGGCACCCATCTGCTTGAGCCGGCGGGCGGTCGCGTAGCCGATGCCGTCGGGGCTGCCCGCGCCGGTGACCAGGGCGACCCGCCCGTCGAGCCGGTCGACGGCGGTCGGGGCCTCCTCGCCTGCCGGGTCGCCGGCGAGTTCGGGACCACTGGACGGTACGGCCCGCAGGGTGCGCCGCGCGGAGGACGGCCGGCTCGCATCGCGCCGGCCGCTCTTGCCCGCGGGGCCGCTGGAACGTAGGTCGGGTGCCATAGGGCAAATCCTGCCTTCCGGATCCACCGGCGGGCAATGCGACGCGCGTTTTCTCAGTTCGGCGGGGTGAACGCGGTGGTGCGTTTCATCCCTGCGGCCCGGCCCTTCGCCGAGATGACCAGCGCCATCTTGCGGGATGCCTCGTCGATCATCTCGTCGCCGAGCATGACCGCGCCGAGCTTGCCGCCGGCCTCGGAGGTGTAGTAATCGTACGCGTCGAGGATGAGCTCGGCGTGGTCGTAGTCCTCCTGCGCGGGCGAGTACACCTCGTTGGCCGCGTCGACCTGGCCCGGGTGCAGCACCCACTTGCCGTCGAAGCCGAGCGCGGCGCTGCGCCGGGCGACCTCGCGGAACGCGTCGACGTCGCGGATCTGCAGAAACGGTCCGTCGATCGCCTGCAGGTCGTGCATCCGGGCGGCCATGAGGATGCGCATGAGGATGTAGTGGTAGGGGTCGCCCGGGTAGTCGGGGATCAGCGCGCCGACGACCAGCGACTTCATGTTGATGGAGGCCATGAAGTCGGCCGGGCCGAAGATGATCGTCTCGATCCGCTTGCTCGCGGCGGCGATCGCGTCGACGTTGACGAGGCCGGCCGCGTTCTCGATCTGCGCCTCGATGCCGATCTTCCCGACCGGCAGGCCGATCGTCTTCTCGATCTGGGTCAGCGTCAGGTCGAGCCACTCGACCTGGCCGGCGCTCTGCACCTTGGGCAGCATGATGCAGTCGAGGTTGTCACCGGCTCCCTCGACGACCTCGACGACATCGCGGTACGTCCACGGCGTGGTCAGGTCGTTGACCCGCACGACGCGGGTCTTGCCGCCCCAGTCGCCGTCGTTGAGCGCGGCCACGATGTTCTTGCGGGCCTCGGGCTTGGCCAGCGGCGCGACGGCGTCCTCCAGATCGAGAAAGACCTGGTCGGCGGGCAGACCCTGGGCCTTGCCGAGCATCTTCACGCTCGACCCGGGAACGGCGAGGCACGAGCGGCGCGGTCGTCCGAGGGCGGCCATGGCGGGGCTCCTTAGCGAAGGTTCAGGGGGCTGCCTCACGGTAGCCTCGTTGCGTGAGTACGCAGAATGCCCCTGTGGGAGATTTCACCGGCCGTACGGTGGTGATCACCGGGGCGAGTTCCGGAATCGGCCTCGCCGCCGCCATTGACATGGCCCGCCGCGGCGCCAACCCGGTCCTCGTGGGCCGCAACCCGGCTCGGCTGGAGGCCGCCGCGGCGGCCGTGCGGGAGGCGGCGGGCGGGCGCACGGTCCCCGCGTACCGCAGCGACTTCGCGAAGCTCGACGACGTGCACGTGCTCGTCGATCATCTGCGCCAGCGGTACCAGCGCATCGACGTGCTGGCCAACAACGCCGGCGGGGTGGTGCGCGGCCACGCCGTGACCGCCGACGGGTTCGAGGCGACCCTGCAGACCAACCATCTGGCCGCGTTCCTGCTCAGCAATCTCCTGCGTGAGCAGCTGCGGGGCGGCCGCATCATCAACACCGCCTCCGGCGCGCACGCGTTGGGTGCGCTCGACCCCGGCGACCTGCGCGGCGCCCGCCGGCGCGGGATGTGGCGGCAGTACGGCTCGGCCAAGCAGGCCAACATCATGTTCGCGGCGGAGGCCGCGCGCCGCTGGCCGGACATCATGTCGGCGTCGTACCACCCGGGTTTCGTCCGCAGCCGCTTCGGCTCGACGATCGGCATCAACGTGATGGCCCGGCTCGTGCCGTTCGCACGCACCCCGCAGCGCGGCGCCGACACGCTGGTCTGGCTGGCTGCGACGCCACCGGTGCAGCTCACCTCGGGCGGGTACTACATCGACCGCAAGCTCGCGCGGCCCACGAAGGCGACCACGGATCCGGCCCAGGCCGCCCGGCTGTGGGACGAGAGCCTCAGCGCCGTGGGTCTCGCGTAGCGCCACGGACCTTGTGCAGCCGGAACGGGCGGGGCGGGATGCGCGTCGCCGGGGTCGGCCGGGGCGGCGCGGCCTGGGAGTCGTCGGGCAGCTCGGCGCCGGCGCCGGCCGGGGTCAGCCGGCTCACCACGCACCGCTCGGCCCACGCCCGGGCCAGGTCCTCGGCCCCGCCAACGCCGTTGAGCCGCTTGCCGGCCAGCTGCGGCACGAGCTCGGCCCACGCCTCGTCCACCGGGGCGATCCGGCTCACGTCGGCGGGAAAGGTGACGATCCGCCCGCCGTGGTCGCCGCGCAGGCTCACCTCGGCGACGGCCGCCTCGGCCAGACCTGGGACGGCCTGCTCGCCCTCGCCGCTGACGACCAGCAGCGCGCCGCCGAGCCACGCGCACCACACCAGGGTCGCCGGGCGTCCACCGACGGCGACCCAGGCGACGGCGGCCTTCTTCACCGCCTCCTCGACCAGCGCGTCCATACCACCATCCAATCACGGCGGCAGGATGGCGCGGGGCGCGTGGTCGTGGAACTCGGTCGAGCCGTACCGCAGCGCGGTCAGCCCGGCGGGCCACTCCGGCGCCGGCCAGCCGCCCTTGCGCAGCAGCGCGGCGAGGAACTGCTCGGGGTCGGGCAGCTTGGCCCACACCGCCGGCAGGAACGTCGCCAGCCGCCCATCCTGCTTGATGATGAGCCCGTCGACGCCCGGGCGTAACGCGGCCAGCAGCTCCTCGCGGCTCTCCGCCGGGATCGGCTCCGGCGCACCGAGCACCGCCACCCTGACGTCCAGCGCCGGCCAGTCGACGGCGGTGACCGGGGGCAGCCGCGGGTCGCTCATCGCACGCAGCGCGTTGTGCACCACGTCGCGGTGCAGCGCCCGGACCGGCTCCAGGCTGCCGACACAGCCGCGCAGTGCGCCGGCGCGCTCGAGGGTCACGAACGAGGCGCCGATGTCGTGCAGCGCGCTACCGACCGGGATCCGCGCGGCGAGCCGGCCACCGGTGAGCCGCGCATGGACCGCGTCCGCCGCCAGGCGGGCGAGGAACCGGCCATCCGTCAGCGGCAGCGTCGCCGTCACGCCACCAGGATAGGCGCCCCGACCAGCTCCGGTATCCGCTCGAGCGATTCGATCGACGCGCCCCGCCAGTCCGGCTCGGCGTGGAAGGTCAGGTGACCACCCAGGTCAGGGGCGCGCAGCTGGACGGCGGTGAGCCCGAACCGGGCGGCGCCGGTGAGCTCGCGGCCGTCACCGTCGCCGACGTAGAGGCAGCGACGGGGATCGACGTCCAGCAGCGCGCAGGCGGTGGCGTACATCGCCGGGTGCGGCTTGGCGTGGCCGACCTGCGAGGAGTACACGGCCACGTCGAACAGGCCGGCCAGCGGTGAGCGCGGCAGGAGCATCGGCAGCTCGAACCAGCAGTCGCTGACGATCGCGATGCGCACCCCGGCGGCCCGCAGCGCCCGCAGCACGGGTACGGTCTCGGCCCGCAGCGGCGCGTCCTGCCGCAGCGTCGCCATGCGCAGCTCGACGGCCTCGCGCAGCTGGCCGGTGGTCGGCTCTGCGCCGAGCTCGGCGCAGAGCCGGCGTAAGCCCGCGAGGTGCCCGCCATATGCGCCACGGGTGCGATCGTCGTAGGTCCGGTCCAGCAGCGAGACCCATTCGGCCGGGTCGACCCCGAGCACCTCGGCGGTGCGGCGGTGGCCGCGACCACGGCGGACGGCACGCGTACACGTGTTGAAGTAGTCAAAACAGACGGCTTCGATCACCGTTCGGACCTCCTTATATCCCCCGAACGGTCTACCTGGCGGCGAAATGACTTAGTGTCGGATCCACGACAATTCGCAGCATGCGTAAGGTCGGGCTCCCCACCGTCGCCGCACTGGCGATCGCGATCGTCGCGGTCTCCGCCTCGGCGCCGCTCATCGCGTTCGCCGCCGCGCCGGCCCTCGCGATCGCCTTCTGGCGCAACGCGATCGGTGCCGCCGCGCTGGCCCCGGCCGCCCTCACGCGGCGCCGCGTGCAGTTGCGCGATCTGCTGCGGCCCGGCGCCGGGCGGCGGACGTTGGCGGTCACGGTGCTGTCCGGGGTGTGCCTGGCGGTGCACTTCGGCACCTGGGTGCCCAGCGCGAAGCTGACGAGTGTGGCGATGTCGGTGGCGCTGGTCAGCACCGCGCCGGTCTGGACCGCAGTGGTCGCGGCGGCCCGCGGGATCCGGGTCTCGGCCGGCACCTGGGCCGGGATCGGCATCGCGGTCGCCGGCGTGGCGCTGGCCACCGGCACCGACCCGCACCTGTCCGGCCGCGCGCTGCTCGGCGACGCGCTGGCGCTGACCGGCGGGATCGCCGCGGCCGCATACACGCTGCTCGGCGAGCGCGCTCGGGCCAGCCTCGCCACGACCGTGTACGCCTCGCTCTGCTACGCGACCTGCGCGGCCCTGCTGCTGGTCGCGTGCCTCGCGGCGGGGGCGGAGCTGTGGGGGTACGACGGCCGGACCGTCCTGGCGATCGTGGCCATGACGCTCGGGCCCCAGCTGCTCGGCCACACGCTGGTCAACTACTCGCTGCACCGGGTCAGCGCCACGACGGTCGCCGTGCTCCTCCTGCTGGAGGTGCCGGGCGCGCTCGTCATCGCCTGGCTGCTGCTGGGGCAGTTGCCGGCGGCGCGCACGGTGCCCGGCATCGCCGTGCTGCTCGCCGGCGTGGCGGTGGTCGTGCTCGACGGCCGGCGGCGTCAGCCCACGAAGGGCGGCACGATCATCTCGCCGGAGGCGATCGGCACGACGTGACCGCCCACGGAGGCGGAGACGGCCTTCCCGCCACTCGCGGTCACCGTGCAGTGCAGGGCCGAGGGGCGGTGCATCTCCAAACCCTGGGCGATCCCGTACGCCGAGAGGCCGTCGCCCGGCAGCAGTCCGCTGGTCACCAGCCAGACGCCGAGCCCCATCGCCGCCGATCCCGTGGCCGGGTCCTCGGCCACGCCCACCTCGGGCACGAGTACGCGGACGTGCGCGAGGTTCCGCTCGGTGTCCCAGTGGAAGACGCTCAGGTTGTCGACGGGCCGCTGCAGGCGCACCCGCCCGACCGCCTCGTCCGTCACCGAAAGGAAGGCGAACTCCAGCCCGCAGCCGGCGAGCCGCGGCGCCGGGCCCACGAAGTCCGCCTCGGTCAGCCCGATGGACTCCAAGAGCGGCAGCGGGTCGAGCGCCGGGCCGACGGTCGGCACGCCCCCGGTGACCGTCGCAGTGCCGTGGCCCTCGTCGATGTGGATCGGCAGCAGCCCCGCCCCGCACTCCTGCACCACGCCGGGACCCTTGATCGCCCCGTTGCGCAGCAGCGTCACCGCGCAGCCGACGCTCGGGTGCCCGGCGAAGGGCAGTTCGGTGCCCGGGGTGAAGATCCGCACACGGTACGTCGCCTCCGCGCTCGTCGGCGGCAGCACGAAGATCGTCTCGCTGAGGTTGAACTCGCGCGCGATCGCCTGCATCTGCTCCGCGGCCAGGGTCTCGGCGTCATAGACGATCGCCAGGGGGGTTGCCGGTGAAGGGCCGATCGGTGAAGACATCTACGACGGAATACCGCACCATGCTCATATCGGCAGCCTAGGTGCCGACGGCCCGGCATGATCGGTCCAACGGCGACGCCGTGGATTCCTTAAGTAGGCTTGAGCCTCGTGAGCATTGCGCCGCGAGTCTACATCGCGCGCCTCGCGGGCCTGAGCGTGTTCGATCCGAACGGCGACCAGGTCGGGCGGGTGCGTGACGCCGTCGCGCGGGCCCGGATCGGCAACCAGCCGCCCCGCGTGGTGGGGCTGGTTGCCGAGATGCCGATGCGCCGGCGCATCTTCCTGCCGATCGGCCGGATCACCGCCCTCGAGCCCGACGCCGTCGTTCTCAACACCGGCACGCTCAATCTACGCCGCTTCGAAAAGCGCCCGGGCGAGTTGCTGGTGCTGGAGGACTTCATGGACCGGCACGTCACCGTGGCGGCGACCGGCCGCGCCGGCGCCGTCGTCGACGTGGCCATGGACGCCGATCGCACCGGCGAGTGGTCGCTGTCGAGGGTCGCCGTGCGCGAATTCACCGGCCGACTCACCCGCCGGGGCCACCTCAACCAGCTCGAGTGGGGCGAGGTCGCCGGGCTGACCGGGGAGCCGCAGACGCAGGGCACCGCCGGGCTGCTCGCCGTGCTGGACAATATGCGCCCCGCCGACCTCGCCAACGTGCTGCAGGACCTCTCCGAGTCCCGCCGCGTCGAGGTCGCCGCCGCCCTCGACGACGAGCGCCTCGCCGATGTGCTCGAGGAACTGCCCGAGCACGACCAGCTGGAGATCATCACGGCCCTGGAGCCGCAGCGCGCCGCCGACATCCTCGAGGAGATGGACCCCGACGACGCGGCCGACCTGCTCGCCGAGATGCCCAAGCCGGAGCAGGAGGTGCTGCTCGACCTGATGGAGCCCGACGAGGCCTCCCCGGTGCGGGCCCTGCTGGAATACGCGCCCGGCACCGCTGGCGCCGTCATGACGTCCGAGCCGATCGTCATGGCCCCCGATGCCACGGTCGCCGAGGCCCTCGCGCGCATCCGCGAGCCGAAGCGGTCCCCCGCCGTTGCCGCCGGGGTCTTCGTCACGCGCCCGCCGATGGCCACTCCCACCGGCCGGTACCTCGGCGTCGTGCACTTCCAGCGGCTGCTGCGTGAGCCCCCGTCGGCGCTGCTGGGCGGGGTGGTCGACAACGGCATCGACCCGCTCGCCCCGGACACCACGCTGGCCGAGATCACTCGCCGGATGGCGACCTACAACCTGGTGGTGATGCCCGTGGTCGACGACAACGACAAGCTGGTCGGCGCCGTCACCGTCGACGACGTGCTCGACCACCTGCTGCCCGAGGACTGGCGCGACCGCGACCATGCCGAGCCGTTGAGCATCGCCGTCCCGGGGAGCGCGTCCGGCACCATCGGCGGCGGCCGTGGCTGAGCGCCGGCGGCTGGACCAGCCGCGGGAGTCCCGGATCACGCTGCCGCGGTTTGATCCGGAGGCCTTCGGCCAGTGGTCCGAAGGCATCGCCCGCTTCATGGGGACGGCAAAGTTCCTCGTCTACATGACGGTCGTGATCCTGGTGTGGATCGCGTGGAACACGCTCACCCCCAGGAGCTGGCAGTTCGACCCGTACACGTTCACGTTCCTCACGCTGATCCTGTCGCTGCAGGCCTCCTACGCGGCGCCCCTCATCCTGCTCGCCCAGAACCGCCAGGCGGACCGCGACCGCCTGGCCGCCGAGGAGGATCGCCGCCGGGCCGCGGCGCAGAAGGCGGACACGGAGTACCTGGCGCGCGAGATCGCCGCGCTGCGTATCGCACTGGGCGAGGTGGCGACGCGCGACTTCATGCGCTCGGAGCTGGCACGGGTCGCGGAGGAGCTCGACGAGGCCGCCGACCGCCGGGCGAAGGCGGAGCGCAAGAAGGTCCGCAAGGCCCTCGGCTCCCTGGCCGACCCCCTGAACCCGATGGACGAGCCCGACGATTCGATCGACTCGGACGACCCTCCGCGCCGCCGCCGCTGACCTGCTCACGCACCCCGACACCTCGTGCCGGATTTTTCGCCTTTGTCGCGACTTGTCGCATCACGCCGCGCGCCTCAAGGGGCTAGGCGCGCGGCGTGTAAACGATGGTCGCATCGGATTCGGCACGCGGACAAGCCCCTCAGGGCGACATAGTTCATCAATCGGGCGTGTGATGCGTTCCTCGCTCGGTCCTTACCCGGCGAGGTGAGGGCGCCGTCCGACGTAACATGGCACCCATGTCAGCCCCGGCCACCACCGTTGAGGACGCGATCACCGCAGCGCTCGCGACCGTCGACGACCCTGAGATCCGCCGGCCCATCACCGAGCTGGGCATGGTCCGCGACGTCACCCTCCGCCCCGACGGGGTCGCCGCGATCGGCATCCTGCTCACGGTGGCCGGCTGCCCCCTGAAAGACAAGCTTCGCACGGACATCACCAACGCGGTCGGCGCCGTCCAGGGCGTCACCGGCGTCGAGATCGACTTCGGCGTGATGACGCCCGAGCAGCGCAAGGACCTGCAGACCAGCCTGCGCGGCGACGTGCAGGAGCCGGTCATCCCGTTCGCTCAGCCCGGCTCGCGCACCCGCGTCTACGCGATCGCCAGCGGCAAGGGCGGCGTCGGCAAGTCCAGCGTCACGGTCAACCTCGCCGCCGCCCTCGCCGCGCGCGGCCTCTCCGTGGGCGTGGTTGACGCCGACATCTACGGCCACTCGGTCCCCCGCATGCTGGGCGCCGATGGCCGCCCCACCCAGGTCGAGTCCATGATCATGCCGCCCTCCGCGCACGGCGTGAAGGTCATCTCGATCGGCATGTTCACCCCCGGCAACGCCGCGGTCGTCTGGCGCGGCCCGATGCTGCACCGCGCCCTGCAGCAGTTCCTCGCCGACGTGTACTGGGGCGACCTCGACGCGCTCCTCCTCGACCTCCCCCCGGGCACCGGCGACGTGGCCATCTCCCTGGCCCAGCTCCTGCCCTCGGCCGAGATCCTGGTCGTGACCACCCCGCAGGCCGCCGCGGCCGAGGTGGCCGAGCGCGCGGGCTCCATCGCCCTGCAGACCCACCAGCGCATCGTCGGCGTGGTCGAGAACATGTCGTGGCTCGAGATGCCCGACGGGCAGCGCATGGAGGTCTTCGGCGCCGGTGGCGGCCAGACGGTGGCCGACTCGCTGACCCGCATGGTCGGCGCGAAGGTTCCGCTCCTCGGCCAGATCCCGCTCGACACCCGCCTCCGCGAGGCCGGCGACGTCGGCCTGCCGCTGGTCCTGGCCACGCCGGACGCTCCGGCCGCCGTGGCCCTGTCGTCGGTGGCCGACAAGCTGGCCCTGCGCCGCGAGAGCCTGGTCGGCAAGCCGCTGGGCCTGAAGCCCGCCGGCCGCTGATCTGCGAGCACCCGGCCACGGGCGGTCTCGGCCACAGTCCGGCTGGCTCGCGCCACAGTCCGGGCTCGCATGGGCCACCAGCACGCCACAGCCCGCTTCGCGGCCACGAGCCACGGGCCACGGGCCCACGGGGCCACGGGCAGCCTCCGCAAGCCGCCATCACGCCACAGTCGGGGGGCTCGCAGGGCCACCAGCACGCCACAGCCCGCTTCGCGGCCACGGGCCACGGGCCACCGGGCCACGGGCCACGGGCCACGGGCCACGGCCAGCCTCCGCAAGCCGCCATCACGCCACAGTCGGGGGGCTCGCAGGGCCACCAGCACG
>NZ_JBEPDB010000090.1:0-34740 GCF_040300025.1 Dactylosporangium sp. NPDC000555
TCCGATCTCGTCGCCGGGGGGGTGGACGGGGGGGCGCCCGGCGGACGTATCTCCCTGCCGGCCCCGGCCGCCCCCGCGGGGGGGGCCGGCGGGGCCGGCGGCGGCGAGCCGCCGGCCCCGCTGGCCGAGGCCCCGCTGGTCGCCGTCGACGAGCGCACCGGCGCGGCGGCGTGGACGGTGACCGTGCCGGCCGGGGCGAGGGTCGAGCTGCGCGAGCTCGACGGCGGCGGAGGCCGGCTGGAGTCGCTGACCCAGCTCGGCCCGGACGGCGTGCTGCAGACGCACGACCTGGCCACCGGCGCGGTCATACGCCGGGAGCGGCTGGACCGGTCCGGCCCGGTGTACGACTACACGACCAGCGCCGCGCAGGTGGTCGTCGCCACGGCGGCCAGGCAGGCCACCGTCGGCGCCTACGAGCGGGGCACCGGGCGGCTGCTGTGGCAGGGTGACGTCGCGTTCTACACGCCCCTGTTCGCCTGCGCGCCCGGGCGCTGGTGCGGCGCCGACGGGCAGGGCCTGTGGGCCTACGACGCGGGCACCGGCGAGCAGGTTTGGCGCGTCGCGGAGTACAAAAACGTATTCGGGCTGACCGGCGACATCGTCGTCCTCGGCGGGCTGGGCACGTCCGCGGCGCCGTCGCACGAGCCGGTGGTGCTCGCGGTCGACGGGCGCACCGGCGCGGTGCGGCACCGCCTCGGCGGCTGGTACACGTGGGGCTTCGGCCGGACGGTCTTCGTGACGTGGCCGGACCCAGATCGCCGCGACGCGCTCGTCGGGGTCTACGACCCGAGCTCCGGCGGGGTCGCCGTGCTCGGACGCGTCCCCACGTACCACGGGATGAGGTGCGTCACCGGGGCGGGCGTCGTCGCCTGTACCGCCGGCGGCACCCTGACCGTGTGGAGGCGGCCGTGACCGGGTCCGAGCCGGTCGTCATCGACCTCGGACTGGCTGGGCCGTGGGCGCCGCCGGACACGCCGCGGCCGCGACGCCGCGCGGGTGCGGGGACGCGCCTGGTCGCGCTGCTGCTCGTCGCCGCGCTCGCCGCGGGGCTGCCGGTCGCCGACGCGGCCGCGGGCGGGCCGGTGCTGCACGTCGGGCTCGGGGTCTTCAACGCGGCCCTGGGCGGGGGGCGGCTGTTCGTCATGCGGTCCATGGGGGAGGGCCCCCACCGGCTCGACGCCCACGACGCGGCCGGGGGCGCCGTGCTGTGGAGCACCGAGCTGGAGGACGGCCAGCAGCTCGCCTTCGCCGACGCGGGCGTGGTGGTGCTGACCAGCGAGTACGGCGATCACGCCCCGGCGACGAGCGCCGTGGTGGTGCGCGACGCGCGCACCGGCGCCGAGCTGTGGCGCCGCGGCGGGGCGGGCATGGCCGGCACGACCGAAGGCCGGCTGCTCCTGAGGGACCTCAGCGGGTACCGGTCGTGGACCGACCTGAAGCCGCTCCTGCCGGGCAGCTGGCTGGCCGTCGACCCGCACACCGGCGAGGTGGCGTGGACGCTGAGCGTGCCGGCCGGCTCGCAGATCTCCTACGGCCGCGACCACCGCGACCCGTACTGGCTGAGCTCACTCAGCGTGCTGGACCCGGACGGCACGCTGCGCGTGTACGACCCGGTCTCCGGGGCGCTCGCCCGCACCTACCGGATCGAGCGCTCGGACGCCGTCGAATACTTCGAACTCGGCGACGAGGGGGCCGGGGGCATGTCGCAGCCCGGAGCGCGCGCCGGGCAGGTCGCCGTCGTCCGCACCCTCGGGTCCGGCGCCGACGTGTTCGACCTGAACACCGGCCGGCGGCTGTGGCAGGTGGACAGCCAGCGGTACGCGGCGCTCACCGGCTGTGCGCCGGGGCGCTGGTGCGTCCGCGACGGCAACGGGCTGGCGGCTCTCGACGCGGGCACCGGCGAGCGGGTGTGGCGCGTCGAGACGTACGACCTGATCTTCGGCGGCGCCGGGGGCTACCTGGTGCTCGGCCGCCTCGGCACGAACGGGTCTCCGCGGCCGGACCTGCTGGTCGTCGACGGGCGCACCGGCGCGCCACGGCACCGCCTCGACGGCTGGCACGCCATCCAGGCGCGCGGCGGGCGGGTCGTGGTGTGGCGGCGCGACGAGCGGCAGCGGGTCACCGTGGTCGGGCTGCTCGACCCGGTGTCCGGGCGGATCGCGGTCTTCGGCCGGAGCGAGACCTGGGCCAGTCAGCCGGCGTGCGTCACCGGTGGCGGCGTCGTCGCCTGCGGCGTGGTCGGAGATCTGACTGTCTGGAGGCTGCCGGTGATCGCGGGCGGCTAGGTATGCCCGTGGCGGTTGCCCGGGTAGCTACATTGGCTCGAACGGTGCTTTCACGGGGACTTCACGTCCCCGGCACGAGACTGGCTCGGATCTGGGCTCGGGTGCGACTCGGCTTGAGGGGTGAAGCGTGCGCGTGTTGGTGATCGAGGACGAGGCGAACCTCGCCGACGCGATCGTGCGGGGACTGCGGCGGCAGGGCATGGCCGTCGACGTCGCATACGACGGGACGAGCGGGCACGAGATGGCGATGGTCACCCGCTACGACGTCGTGGTGCTCGATCGGGACCTGCCGGGCGTGCACGGCGACGAGATCTGCGCCGACCTGGTCGCCTCGGGCGCGCTGACCCGGGTGCTGATGCTGACCGCCAGCGGCAGCGTCGCCGACCGGGTCGAGGGGCTGCAGATCGGCGCCGACGACTACCTGCCGAAGCCGTTCGCGTTCGACGAGCTCGTCGCCCGGGTGCAGGCGCTGGGCCGGCGGGCCACCCCGGCCGCGCCGCCGGTGCTCACCATCGGCGACCTGGAGCTCGACCAGGCCAAGCGGGTCGCCACCCGCGGCGGGCAGCCGCTGGACCTGACCCGCAAGGAGTTCGGCCTACTGGAGGAGCTGCTCAAGGCCCGCGGCGCGGTGGTGTCCAGCGAGGAGCTGCTGGAGCGGGTCTGGGACGCCAACGCCGACCCGTTCACCACCACCGTGCGGGTGACGATGATGACCCTGCGCAAGAAGCTCGGCGAGCCGGCGCTCATCGAGACCGTCGTCGGCGCCGGGTACCGGACCAGAACACCCCGGTGAGGCCCGACCGATGACCATCTACGACGCGCGCCGCGCCGCCGTGTTCCGCCCCACGCTGCGGCTGCGGCTCACGCTGCTCAACGGCATCCTGCTCGTCGGGGCCGGGCTGGTGCTGGTCGTGCTCGCCTACATCCTCGTCGACGGCGCGCTGAAGCCCGCCGACCAGCTGCAGCCCGGCACCCGGGTGGTGCTGGAGAACGGCACCGAGGTCGACGCGCACACCTGGCAGACCGAGCTCGTCGACTCCGCCGAGTGGGAGCTGCTCACCCGCGGCAGCCTGGCGCTGCTGCTCATCGGCGCGGTCGGGGTCGCCGGCGCCTACGTCGTGGCCGGGCGGGCGCTGCGGCCGCTGCAGAAGGTCACCAGCACCGCCCAGCGGCTGTCCGGCGAGTCGCTCGACGCCCGGATCAACTACGACGGCGCCGACGACGAGGTCTCGGAGCTGGCGAAGACCTTCGACGCGATGCTGGACCGGATCACGGCGGCGTTCGAGACGCAGAAGCGGTTCGTCGCCAACGCCTCGCACGAGCTGCGCACCCCGCTCGCCGTGATGCGCACCGAGGTCGACGTGACCCTCGACGACCCCGAGGCCGACGTCGAGGAGTACCGGCGGATGGCGACCGTGGTCCGCGACGCCTCCATGCGCGCCAACGCGCTCGTGGAGTCGCTGCTGCTGCTCGCCCGCACCGAGGCGCAGGCCGGCCGGCGCCTCGGCCGCAAGGTGAGCACCGATCTGGCCACCGGGGTCACCGTGGCGCTGTCGGCGATGGGCAAGGAGATCCAGCGGCTCAACCTCGGCGTCAGCACCGAGTTGACCCCGGCCAACGTGGTCGGCGACCCGGGCCTGCTGGAGCGGCTGGCCGGCAACCTCATCGAGAACGCGGTCCGCTACAACCACCTCGCCGGGCGCATCTGGGTGCGCACCGGCACCGACGACACCCTCGCCTGGCTCGTCGTGGGCAACACCGGCTTCGAGGTCGAGCCGGCCGATCTGCCGGCGCTGTTCGAGCCGTTCCGCCGCGGCGGGCGGGAGCGCACCGGGGCCCGTGGCACCGGGCTTGGCCTGTCGATCGTGCGGGCGGTCTGCGAGGCGCACGGCGGCGGGGTCAGCGCGGTCGCGCTGGAGGGCGGCGGCCTCGAGGTCACCGTGTCGCTGCCCGCCGCCGCGGTCACCCCGGTGCTCAGCGGCACGGCGGCGGTGCGGCCCGCGGCCTGACGCGGGCTATCGCTTTCCGCGGAGTTCGGTTCGTTCAGAGCCGGTCGAAGTAGTCGCGGGCGGCCGCGCCGCCGCCCGCGCCGAGGGCGACCATGAGTTCGGTTCGTTCAGAGCCGGTCGAAGTAGTCGCGGACGGCCGCGACGCCGCCCGCGCCGAGGGCGACCATGAGGGCGGCGCGGGCCTTGGCGGGGGCGAGGCCGCGGGCACCGATCGCGCCGACGCCGCCGGCCAGGCCGGTGCCGAGCGGCAGCGCGTCGAGAGAGACCGGGCGGGTGCGGCACCGGGAGGCGACGACCACCGGGATGTCCCACTCGGTGAGGTCGCTGATGGTGGCCAGCAGCGAGGCCGGCACGTTGAACATGCCGGTGCCCTCCAGCACCACGCCGTGCGCCCCGGCGTCGACCACGGCGGTGAGCAGCCCCCCGTCGATGCCCGGATACGTCTTGATCAGGGCGACGTCGGTCTCCGGGTCGCCGCGCGGGTCAGGCGGGCGCGGCGGCGGGGCGGCGAGCAGCTCGACCCCCTCGCCGGCCTTGCCGCCGGTCACGCGGCCGAGCAGCGGGTGCGGCGCGGAGGAGAACGCGGCCACGCCGGCGGCGTCGGCCAGGGTGACCCAGCGGGCCGCGTGCAGCTCGTCGTTGAGGCAGGCGACCGCGCCGGCCCCGGCGAGCGCGGGGTCGGCGGCGGCGGCGATCGCCGCGGCGAGGTTGCGCGGCCCGTCGCTGGACAGCTCGTCGAGAGCCCGGGTCGCGCCGGTGAGCACGATCGTGCCCCGCGCGGCGGCCGGCCCGGCGAGCAGGTCGGCGAGGTACGCGGTCTCCTCCAGGGTGTCGGTGCCGTGCGTGACGACGACGCCGTCGAAGCCGTCCTCGGCGATCGCGGCGCGGGCCCGGCGCGCGAGGGCGAGCATCGTGCCCGGGGTCATGTCCCAGCCGGGCTCGGCGAGGACGTCCTCGACGGCGACGTCCGCGGCGAGCCGGTCGGCCGGGATCGTGGCGAGCAGCTCCGCGCCGGCGGCGACGGATCCGTGCCCCTGCGCGATCGTGTCCTTGGTGGCCAGCAGCAGCACGCGCCGTGTCATGCGGTGTCCCGCCGCTCCTGCTGGTCCTGCCGGTCCCGCCGTTCCAGGCGCTCGATGCGCTCCGTCAGCGCGGTGAGCGCCGCCATGACGGGGTCGGCGGCGGGCGGGCCGGCCTGGGCGGCGGCCTGGGTGGCCCGCAGGTGCACGTATCCGGCCAGGGCGGCGGCGACCGCCCGGCGGGTCAGGCGCAGCTCGGCGCCGAGCGAGCGCAGCAGCCGGCCGCCCGCGCCGTCGGGCTCGGCGACGAGCCCGAGCAGCAGGTGCTCGCAGCCGACGTAGTTGTGCCCGAGCGCGGTCGCCTCGGTGACCGCCAGCTCGAGAGCGCCGGCGGCCGGGGCGGTGAAGTGCCGCGCGGCGTCGGCGCCGCCGGCCTCGGCGAGCGGCTGGTCGGCGAGCTCGCGCACGATCCGGTCCGGCTCGATCTCCATCGCCCGCAGCACGTGCAGGGCCAGGTTGCCACCCTCGGCGACGAGGCCGTCGAGCACGTGCCCGGTGCCGACCGCGGCGTCGCCGGCCGCGCCGGCCGGGTCGGCGGCTCGGTCGGCGGCCAGGCGCAGCGCGGTGCGCGCCCGCGCGGTGAAGCCGGGCAGCCGCGCGGCGAGGGCGGCGTCGTCGAGGTCGCCGAGGACGGTCTCGCGGATCGCGGTGATCCGCCGCACCGCCTGCTCCAGGGCGCGCTGGCAGACGGCGGAGACGGGCACGCCGGCCTCCCGGACGGCCTCGGCCAGCTCGTCGGGAAGGTACACGTTGATTTTTGGCATACCCCCTGTATACCCCCATGGGGGTTACATGTCTAGCCGATGGGGGCGCCGTGCGCGCGCATGAACGGCAGCGGGTCGATCGCGTTGCCCGGTGACGTCGGCGGGGTGTTCACGTGGACCTCGAAGTGCAGGTGCGGCGCGGAGGAGTTGCCGGAGCTGCCGACGTATCCGATGACCTGCCCGGCGGCGACCTTCTGGCCGGGTGGCACGACGCCGCGGCGGACCATGTGGCAGTACAGGGTGGAGATCCCGTCGGCGTGCTGCAGCTTCACGTACCAGCCGCAGCCGCGGATGGACGCGCTGCCGGGCTGGTCGCAGCTGTGCCCGGCCTCGATGTTGCAGGTCACCTCGACGACGGTGCCCGCGGCGGCGGCCTGGATCGGGGTACCGACGAAGCTCATGATGTCGACGCCGACGTGGTTGGGGTTGGTCGGCGTGCGGAAGCCCGGCCGCGCGGTGAACCCGGGCAGCGGGCTCACCCACGGGCCGGCCCCGGCTCCCGGCGCGGGCGCGGCCGGGGCGGCGGTGCAGGCGGGTGGGGTCGCCTCGCGGCGCACGTAGGCGTCGGACACGTAGACGCCGCTGGTCAGCCGGTCCCACATGTCGGTGGAGCGCACCGCGCCGGCGATCGACTCGCCGCGCAGCTGGCACACGATCGACAGCGGCGTGCCGTTGCTCAGCGTGCCGAGCACCTGCGCGGTGCGGGCCGGGCCGCTGCGGGTCCGCAGCGGGGTCGCCCCGGACGCCACGGTGCCCGGGATGGCCGCGGTGGCCGGGGCGGTCGGGGTGGCCGGGGCCGCGGGGGCGGCCGGCGCCGCCGTCGCCTGGGCACAAGCCGGGATTTGTACCCCGGGTGCCCGCCGGACCCACGCGTCGCTGACGTAGGCGCCGTCGGTGAGCCGGTTCCACTGGTCGGTGACGCGCACCGGACCCTGGTTGATGAGCTGGCCCTTGATCTGGCAGTCGATCTCGACCGTGGCGCCGTGGGGCAGGGTGCGCAGCGACGTGGTCCACACGGCCGCGCCGGCCCGCACGTTCAGCGGGCGCTTGGGTGAGACGACCGTGGCCGTTGTGGCGGCGTGAGCGCTGACCGGGGGTGTCAGTACGGCGGCGACGGCGGCGAGGACGATGATCGTTTTGCGCATGGTGCACCCCCGGGGCGAGCTGGTTCGTGCGCTCGGGCCGGGGGGACCACGAACCCCGCCAACGCTAGGCGCGGGCGGGGTCCGGGATCCGATTTATCGGGACATTGTCACTCTCTCGGGGCGTTTGCCGCGCCTTCCGGCAGGAACCGCGCGCCCGTGACCCGTTCCGAGATACCCTCCCGGTCCAGGTACGGGGTGACGCCGCCGAGGTGGAACGGCCACCCGGCGCCCAGGATCATGCACAGGTCGATGTCGCGTGGGTCGGCGACGACGCCCTCGTCGAGCATGAGCCGGATCTCGCGGGCGAGGGCCTCGGTCGCCTCGGCCCGCAGCTGCTCGGCGGTCGACGGGGAGTCGCCGACCTCGAGCAGGGCGACGACCTCGGGGTCGGGGTTGCCCTCGGCGTCGGTGA
This sequence comes from Dactylosporangium sp. NPDC000555, assembly GCF_040300025.1. Taxonomy (NCBI): domain Bacteria; kingdom Bacillati; phylum Actinomycetota; class Actinomycetes; order Micromonosporales; family Micromonosporaceae; genus Dactylosporangium; species Dactylosporangium sp. NPDC000555. Next base: position 7,695 of record NZ_JBEPDB010000090.1, read on the forward strand.
AGCCGCGCTTGCCCGCCCCGACGACCCTGGCGAGGTTGGCCGAGACGCCGAAGCGGTCCGGGAACGCGTGGTGCAGGGTCTCCGCCACGTGGTGCGCGACGGCCGGCCCGACCATGCTCAGCAGCGCCATCGGGCGCATCGGCAGGCCGAGCGGGTCGAGCGCGGCGTCGGCGTCGGCGATTGGCGTGCCGTTGTCGACGGCGGCGGTGACCACGCCGAGGAAGCGGGTCAGCAGCCGGTTGACCACGAACGCCGGGGCGTCCTTGACCAGTACCGAGGACTTCTTCAGCGCCTTGCCGACGGCGAAGGCGGTGGCGAGGGTGGCGTCGTCGGTCTGCGCCGCCCGCACGATCTCCAGCAGCGGCATCATCGCGACCGGGTTGAAGAAGTGCAGCCCGACGACCCGTTCCGGGTGGGCGAGCTCGGCGGCCTGCTCGGTGACCGACAGCGACGAGGTGTTGGTGGCCAGCACGCAGTCGTCGCGGACGATCGCCTCGACCTCGGCCCACACCTGCTTCTTGACCTTGAGGTCCTCGAACACGGCCTCGAGCACGAGGTCTGCGTCGGCGAAGGCGGCCTTGTCGACCGAGCCGCCGACGAGGCCCCGGTACTTCGCCGCCTTGCCGGCGTCGAGGCGCCCCTTCGACACGAGCTTGTCGATCTCGGCGTGGACGTAGCCGACGCCCTTGTCGACGCGCTCCTGGTCGAGGTCGGTGAGCACCACCGGTACCTCGAGCCGGCGCACGAACAGCAGCGCCAGCTGGGAGGCCATGAGGCCGGCGCCGACGATGCCGACCTTGGTGACGTCGCGGGCCAGGCCGGCGTCCGGCGCGCCCGCGGGCCGCTTCGCGCGCCGCTGCACCAGGTCGAACGCGTAGAGGCTGGCCCGGGCCTGGTCGCCCATGATCAGGTCGGCGAGGGCCTCGTCCTCGGCCGCGGTGCCGTCGGAGAACGTCGCGTCCTTGGCCAGCGCCAGCAGCTCGAGCGCCCGGTTGGCGCTGTTGACCGCGCCGTGCAGCCGCTCGTCGAGCTGGTGCCTGGCGAAGTACAGCACGCCGTCCCACATGTCCCGGTCGATCTCCGGCCGGGTGACGGTGATCTCGCCGTCCACCACGCCCTCGGCCCAGGCCAGGGAGTGCTCCAGGTAGTCGGCGGGCTCGAAGATCGCGTCGGCGATGCCGAGCTCGTGCGCCTGGGCCGGCCTGAGCTGCTTCTGGGTGAGCGGGTTCTGCAGGATGACCTGCGCGGCCGGGGCGATGCCGATGAGGTTTGGCAGCAGCTGCGTGCCGCCCCAGCCGGGCACCAGGCCGATCGCGACCTCGGGCAGGGCGAGGGCCGCGGCGCCGGAGGAGACGGTCCGGTAGTGGCAGTGCAGCGCCACCTCCAGCCCGCCGCCCATCGCCGCGCCGTTGATGAACGCGAACGTCGGCACGGCCGAGTCGCGCAGCTTGCGGAAGACGCGGTGACCGTACCGGCCGAGCTCCAGCGCCTGCTCTCGCCTGGTCAGCAGCGGCATGCCGGTGATGTCGGCGCCGACGCAGAAGATGTACGGCTTGCCGGTCAGCGCGATGAACTTCGGCGCCGCGGCGACCGCCTCGTCGATCGCGGCCTCCAGGGAGGCCAGGCCGGCCGGGCCGAACGAGTTGGGCTTGGTGTGGTCGAAGCCGTTGTCGAGCGTGATGAGCGCGGCCCGCTCGCGGCCGGGCAGGGTGATGAAGCGCAGCAGCGCCCTGGTCACGACCTCGTTCGGGTTTGTCAGCGTCCCGGCATCCGTGGTGGTCACTTGCCGCCCTCCCAGTTGGGGTTCTCCCAGATCACCGACGCGCCCATGCCGATGCCGACGCACATGGCGGTGAGGCCGTAGCGCACGTCGGGCCGCTCGGCGAACTGCCGCGACAGCTGCGTCATGAGCCGCACGCCCGAGGAGGCGAGCGGGTGGCCGACGGCGATCGCGCCGCCCCACTGGTTGACCCGCGGGTCGTCGTCGGCGATGCCGAAGTGGTCGAGGAACGCCAGCACCTGCACGGCGAAGGCCTCGTTGAGCTCGAACAGGCCGATGTCGTCGATGGTGAGCCCGGCCAGGCGCAGCGCCTTCTCGGTGGAGGGCACCGGGCCGTAGCCCATGACCTCGGGCTCGACGCCGACGAAGCCGTAGGACACCAGTCGCATGCCGACCGGCAGGCCCAGCTCGCGGGCCACGTCCTCGGCGGCGATGATCGCGGCGGTCGCGCCGTCGTTGAGGCCGGCCGCGTTGCCCGCGGTGACCCGGCCGTGCGGGCGGAACGGCGTCTTGAGCGTGGCGAGCTTCTCCAGGCTGGTCTCGCGGGGCGCCTCGTCGACGGTGGCCAGGCCCCAGCCCGCCTCCGGGTCGCGGGTGGCCACGCTGACCAGGTCCGGCTGCAGCTTGCCGGCGGCGTACGCGGCGGCGGTCCGCACCTGCGAGGCGTAGCCGAACCGGTCGGCCCGCTCCCTGGTGATGCCGGGCAGCCGGTCGTGCAGGTTTTCCGCGGTCGAGCCCATGACCAGCGCGGACGGGTCGACGAGCTTCTCCGCGAGGATGCGCGGGTTGGGGTCGACGCCCTCGCCCATCGGGTGGCGGCCCATGTGCTCGACGCCGCCGGCGATGGCCACGTCGTAGGCGCCGAACGCGATGCCGCCGGCGACGGTGGTGACCGCCGTCAGCGCGCCCGCGCACATGCGGTCGATCGCGTAGCCGGGCACGCTCTTGGGCAGCCCGGCCAGCAGGGCGGCGGTGCGCCCGATGGTCAGGCCCTGGTCGCCGGTCTGCGTGGTGGCGGCGATGGCGACCTCGTCGACGCGCTCCGGCGGCAGCTGCGGGTTGCGCCGCAGCAGCTCCCGGACGCAGCGGATGACGAGGTCATCGGCTCGGGTGTTGGCATACATCCCACCGGCCTTGCCGAACGGGGTGCGCACGCCGTCGACGAAGACGACGTCGCGGACAGCACGGGGCACGGGAGTCCTCCTAGCAACGAGTTACCGGCAATGTTACTCGCCGGTAAGTCGCCCGGTGCTGTGAACCCCTTCACGACGTCATGATGGTGATTACAGGGCGTTCGTCCCTTTTTCGATGTGTTTGTCGGTCAGTGTCACGGTGCCGGTTTCAACGCGCTCGTCAGTCCCGGTGTCACCAGCGCCACCTGCCACGGGCGCGCCCCGTAGCCGGAGAGCACCGCGGCGACGGCGTCCTCCGTGAGCTCCTCGGGCGGCGACCAGGCCAGGCGGCGTACCGAATCCGGGGTTATCAGGTTTTCCGGGGGCAGCTGGTGCGCGGACGCCAGCCCGGTCACCAGCTCCCGGCACCTGGCCAGGCGCCCCGCGGCGACCGGGTCGCGCTCCGCCCACCGGTGCGGCGGGGGCGGCCCCTCAGACGGCGGGGTCGTGGGCAGCTCCCGGTCCGGCAGCGCGCGGGCGTCGGACAGTGCGCTCAGCCACGTCGGGGCGAGCCGGCGCACCGAGCGCCCGCCGAACCCGGCCAGGGCCAGCAGCGACCGCTCGTCCTTCGGGTCGGCCTCGGCGGCGGCGATGATCGCGGCGTCGGCGAGGACCCGGCCGGGGCTCGCGTCGCGGCGCTGGGCGATCTCGTCCCGAGCCGTCCACAGCGCCCGCACGCGGGCCAGGGCGCGGGCGCCGCGCACCCGGTGGATGCCTGAGGTGCGCCGCCACGGGTCGGCGCGCACCCGCGGCGGGTCGCCGGCGGAGGCGACCAGCGCGGCGAACTCCTGCGCCGCCCAATCGGTCTTGCCCTGCCGGGCCAGCTCCTCGGCGAGCGTGTCGCGCAGCTGCAGCAGCAGCTCGACGTCCAGGGCCGCGTAGGTCAGCCAGGCCGGCGGCAGCGGCCGCGTCGACCAGTCCGCCGCGGAATGGTGTTTCTCCAGGGTGTACCCCAGCAGCGACTCCGTCAGCGCCGCCAGCCCGACCCGCTCGAACCCGCACAGCCGGGCCGCGAGCTCGGTGTCGAACAGCCGGGTGGGGCGCAGCCCGAGCTCGGTCAGGCACGGCAGGTCCTGGCTCGCAGCGTGCAGGATCCACTCGGTGGGGGAGATCACCTCGTCGAGCTCCGGCAGCTGGCCGAACGGCAGCGGGTCGATCAGCACGGTTCCGGAGCCGGCGCGGCGCAGCTGCACCAGGTACGCGCGGTGGGTATACCGGTAGCCGGAGGCGCGCTCGGCGTCCACGGCCACCGGGCCGGTGCCTTTGGCGAACCGTTCGACGGCGCGCGCCAGCTCGGCCCGGTCCGCGATCGGCTCCGGGGTCCCGTCTAGGGGGGCGGTCAACAGGACGGGCTCGGTCTTTGCGTCCGGATTGTCCGGACTGTCTGGCTCCTCGTCCCGACGCCGCAGGGGGGGTTCGTCGGTCACGCGACAACCGTACGTTGCGCCATAGGTCCCTCGGTGCAGCCGGTCCGGCGCGTCGGCGTTCTTGGGATCTCCGGGGTGCGTTCGGGGCGCGGCACGGGACGGACAGACAGGGGTGGTTGCCGGTACGGTTCGCGTGCGTGGGCGACCGGATGTGTCGCGTGGTTGCCTCGGAGGTCGCGGGGCTTGTGCAGGCGGTCTAGGGTGATGGCCGTGTCGCCGGACGACCTCCCGCTGAGGTGCACGTGTCCGTCGAAACGGGTCGAACCGTGACAGGAAGGAAACGAGAAGCATGACGGCCGGGTATGACCCCTCCAACCCGGTGGCTTCCGGCAGTTCCGATTCGTATGACCACGGCCACCCGCGCCAAGCGGCCGGCAACGGTGACGACCCGGAACGACGCGGCCCACTTCCTCCCAGGATGACCTCGACCGGCTCGTTCCCGGCGGTCACCGGTACCATCCCCACGGCCGCCATCCCCGCAGTTGCCACTCCGGCCGCCACCGTCAGCGGCCCCGCGCCGACCGGCTCGATCCCGCCGCAGCAGGCCGCCCCGCAGCCGACCGGCTCCTGGCCCCTGCCGGTGCCGTCGGCGCCGCCGATGCCGCCGCACAGCGTGCCGCCCGCGCCGGCCGCCACCCGCCGCAGCCCGCTCGGCGCGATCGCCATGGTGCTCGCGATCCTGCTGCTGATCGTCGTGGGCGTGCAGGCCGCCTTCATCGTCGACCTGGAGAAGCGGGTCGAGCGGGCCGACGCCGCCGCCAAGACCGCGCAGGCCGGCGACGCCTCCCGGCTCAAGGCCCTCGAGGACCGTGCCGACAAGCTCGAGCAGAAGACCGGCAGCAGCCTCGACGCCGCCGAGGTCGCCGCGAGCGTGCGCCCCAGCGTGTTCCGGGTCGCCACCAAATACGCCACCGGCACCGGCTTCGCCCTCGGCAAGGCCCCCGCCGGCGGCGGCACCGACCTGATCACCAACTACCACGTGGTCGCCGAGTCCTACCAGAGGGGCGAGAAGAACGTCAGCCTGGAGCGCACCGACCAGCGCTTCCCCGCCAAGATCGTCGAGGTCCACCCCGACAAGGATCTCGCCGTGCTGCGCACCGACGAGGAGTTCACGCGCCTCGTGCCCGCCTCGGCCGTGCCGAAGGTCGGCGAGCCGGTCCTCGTCATCGGCTCCCCGCTCGGCCTCGAGGACACCGTCACCACCGGCGTCGTGAGCGCCTTCCGCACCCTCGGCGGCGAGTCCCTGATGCAGTTCGACGCGGCCATCAACCCCGGCAACTCCGGCGGCCCCGTGTTCAACGCCAAGAAGGAGGTCGTGGGCGTCGCCACGCTCAAGGCCCAGCAGGCCGAGGGCATCGGCCTCGCCATCCCGATCTCCGTGGTGTGCGACACCGTCCCGAGCGTCTGCTGATCCCCTCGCCGCACGAGTCCATCCGTCCCGGCCCCGCCGGGGTGCTTCACAGCCGGCGCAACCCGGAGCGCCGGCCGTATGACCCCCGCCGGGGCGCTGCCCGGCCGGGACCACCAGGAGGAAGATGTGACATACCCCGGTAGCCCACAGGGGAACCCGAACGAGGGATACGGCTACCCCAACCCCAACGCTCCGGCCGGTGCGTACCCGCCCCCGGCCCCGGGTTACGGCGAGCAGCCGGCGCCCCAGTACGGCCAGCCCGTGCCGCAGCAGCCCCAGCCGGTGCACGACCAGAGCACCACGCAGCTGCCGACCTACGGCGAGGCCTCCTACAGCCTCGACCCGTCGGTCTCCGCGCCGCCCACGTCCCCGGTCCACCAGCCGGTGCCGCCCATGGCCGCGCCCCCCATGTCCGCGCCGCCCATGTCGGGCCCGCCGATGTCCGGCCCGCCAACCGCGTACGGACCGGTCTCGGGCCCGCCGATCGTCGGCTTGCCCGGCCAGCCGACGGCCTACCCGCCGATCGAGCCCCCGAAGAAGCGCGGCGTGGCGGTCCCGCTGCTGGCCAGCCTGCTCGCGCTGGCGGTCATCGCCGCGGGCGTCTTCGTCGGCCTGTACGTCGACAAGTCGAACAAGCTCACCAGCTCGGAGACCCAGTCGGCCCAGCGCCAGACATCCCTGGACACGTCCAACAAGGACCTCGAGCAGACCCGCAGCGACCTGAAGGCCAAGGCCGACGAGCTCACGAAGTCCCAGCAGGACCTGCGCGGCACCCAGGCCGACAGCACGGAGGCCAAGCGCCAGCGCGATGTCGTCGGCAAGTGCCTGACGCTGCTGTTGGACGCGCTGGCGGCCGCCTACGAGAACGACAAGGCCACCTACCAGAGCAAGTTCAAGGAGGCGGACAAGCCCTGCAATGAGGCGCGGGTGATCCTCGGGATCTGACGCGGCACGCGCCAACGCTTCGGCTCCAAGTGATCAGGGCCGGCCCCCGAGCGGGTGCCGGCCCTGATCCATGTCGGCAGGGTCGCGCGCCGGTGACGGTCAGGTCGAGTGGATCAAGTCCACCAGGCGCGTGAGGATGTCCGGGTCGGTCTCCGGGAGCACGCCGTGGCCCAGGTTGAAGATGTGGGCATGGGCCTTCGTGCCCTCGGCCAGCACGCGGCGGGCCTCCTGCTCGACGACCTCCCACGGGGCCAGCAGGACGCACGGGTCCAGGTTGCCCTGCAGGGCCTTGCCGGGGACCCGGCCGGCGGCCACGTCCAGGGGCGTGCGCCAGTCCACGCCGACGACGTCGGCGCCGGCCTCGGCCATGGCGGGCAGCAGCTCCGCGGTACCGACGCCGAAATGGATCTTCGGGATCTTCCCGACGATGCCGTCGAGGACCGCCCGCGAGTGGGGGAGGACGTAGCGGCGGTAGTCGGCCTCCGACAGGGCGCCGGCCCAGGAGTCGAACAGCTGGATCGCATCGACGCCGGCGTCGATCTGGACCTGCAGGAACGTGCGGGTGATGTCCGCCAGCGCGGCGCACAGGGCGTGCCAGACGTCGGGTGCGCCGTACATCAGGGCCTTGGTCTTGGCGTGGTGGCGGGACGGACCGCCCTCCACGAGGTAGCTGGCCAGGGTGAACGGCGCGCCGGCGAAGCCGATCAGGGCCGTGCGGTCCAGCTCGGCCAGCAGCAGGCGGATCGCCTCGGCGATGAAGCCCACGGCGGCCGGGTCCAGCTCGCGGATCTCCTCGACGTCGGCCATCGTGCGCACCGGGTTCGCCACCACGGGGCCCGTGCCGGCGACGATGTCCAGGTCGATGCCGGCGGCCTGCAGCGGCACCACGATGTCGCTGAACAGGATCGCGGCGTCCACCCCGTGCCGGCGTACCGGCTGGAGGGTGATCTCGCAGACGAGGTCGGGCCGGCGGCAGGATTCCAGCATCCCGATGCCGGCGCGCAGCGCGCGGTATTCGGGCAGGGATCGGCCCGCCTGGCGCATGAACCAGACCGGGGCGTGCGGTACGGCCTCGCCGCGCGCGGCGCGTAGCAACAGCTTCGTCGTGTCGTCCATAGCGACCCCATCGTTTCACTCAGTGTGCGGCGGCGGCGCGGCGGCACCCCCTGCGCTTGTTTCGGTCTTAGTCTTCCGTTATGGCGCCATCTACCGCGACTCCGCCCACATTCACCCGGGCGGTGGAGGAGCTGCGCGCCGTGACCACCCGGCCGGAGATCACGCTCGAGGAGGTCCCGGCCCCGCAGCGGCTGGCACCGTACGCCCACGCGATCAGCGGCACGGTCCTGCGCCACGGCGACGAGGTGGCCACCGGCCGGCTGATCCTGCTGCACGACCCCGCCGGCCACGAGGCGTGGGACGGCACGATGCGACTTGTGACGTACGTGACGGCCGAACTCGAGGCGGAGCTGGCCACCGACCCGCTCCTGCCGGGCGTGGGCTGGAGCTGGCTGGTGGACGCGCTGGACGGCCACAGCGCGGCGTACACGGCGATCGGCGGCACTGTCACACAGACCATGTCCACCCGCTTCGGCGATCTGGCCGGCCCCCCGGCCGCGGCGGACATCGAGATCCGCGCCTCGTGGACCCCGACCGACGACGACATGCAGGCACACGTGCACGCCTGGTGCGCCCTGCTCGCGTCGACCGCCGGCCTCCCCCCGCCGGGCGTGACGGCCCTGCACTCCTGACCGCCGGCCCCCTCAGCCGCGGCGGGGCCCGCCGGTGACTACGGGAGGTTCGCCACCAGGTCGGCGATGTCGCGGCGGCGGCCGGTGTAGAAGGGGACCTCCTCGCGTACGTGGCGGCGGGCCCGGGAGGCGCGCAGCTCACGCATCAGATCGACGATGCGGTGCAGCTCGTCGGCCTCGAAGGCCAGCATCCACTCGTAGTCGCCCAGGGCGAAGCTCGCCACGGTGTTGGCGCGCACGTCCGGGAAGCCGCGGGCCTGCTGGCCGTGCTCGGCGAGCATCCCGCGGCGCTCCTCGTCCGGCAGCAGGTACCACTCGTACGAGCGCACGAACGGGTAGACGCACACCCACTCGCGGGCGTGCTCGTCGGCCAGGAACGCGGGGACGTGGCTCTTGTTGAACTCCGCCGGGCGGTGCAGCGCCATCTGCGACCAAACGGGTTCCATGCGCCGGCCGACGTCGGTGCGGCGGAACCCGGCGTACGCCTCCTGGAGGGCCTCGGCGCTCGGCGCGTGCCACCAGATCATGAGGTCGGCGTCGGCGCGCAGGCCGGCCACGTCGTACGTGCCGCGCACCACGACGTCCTTGGCGGCCAGGTCGGCGAGGAACGCGGCCACCTGGGTCGCGTCCCGGTCGTCCGCGCCGTACGGGGTGGCGAGCCGGAAGACCGACCACATGGTGTACCGAATGGTGTCGTTGAGCTCGCGGATGCGTGCGGCGTTCGTGGTCGTCATGTGCCTATCCTTCCAGCTTCGCGAGCACCGCCTCGGCGGCGGTGCGGCCGGACGTGACGCACGCCGGAATGCCGACGCCGTCGTAGGCCGCGCCGGCCACGGCGATCGCCGGGTGCGCGTCGAGGCCTTCGCGCAGCGTGCTCACCCGGTCTCGATGATGCGGCTGGTACTGCGGGAGCGCCCCGCCCCAGCGGAAGACGCCCCGGTCGAGCTCGTCCGGCAGCGCGTCCACGCCGATGAGCCGCGCGACCTCGCGGCGCACGACCTCGACCAGGGCGCCGTCGGTGCGCCGCAGTTGCTCCTCGTCGCCGAAGCGGCCCACGGAGGCGCGCAGCACGGTCACGCCGGGGCGTCGCAGGTGCGCCCACTTGCGGTCGAAGAACGTGACGGCCTTGACCGCCAGGCCCTCCGTCGCCGGCACCAGGAACCCGGACAGGTCGGGCAGCTTCGTTTCCGGCAGTGCCAGGGCGACGAGGGCGACACTGGCATATTCCAGCCGCAGCGGCTCGACGCCCTCGACGCCGGCGAGCAGCCGGGCGGCTGGCGCGGCCGGCACGGCGAGGACCAGGCCGTCGGCGTCGAGGGTCTCGGCGTCGCGGGTTGAGCCGAGCGTGAGCCGCCAGCCGCCGCCCTGGCGGTGCACGGCGCGCACGGTGACGCCACTGCGCACGTCCGGCAGGGTCGCGGCGACCGCGTCGACGAGCCGGCTCATGCCGCCCTCGATCGTGCCGAACACGGGGGCGCCCGGAGTGCGCCGGCTCGCGGCGACTGCCTCCGCGAGCGCGCCGGTCAGCGTGGGCTCGCGCTCGGCCGCGGCCGCGAGCGCGGGCAGTGCCATCCGCAGTGACAGACGGTCCGCGCGGCCGGCGTAGACCCCGCCCAGCAGGGGATCGACGAAATGGTCGACGACGGCGTCGCCGCGGCGCGGGCGGACCAGCCCGCCGACCGTGACGTCGCCGCCCGGGGGCAGCAGGGGAGAGTCGGACGGCACATCGAGTACGGAATCCGGGGCTTTGAAAGGAATGCCCATCAGGGTGCCCGACGGGAGGTCGCGCAGGCCGCCGTCCAGGGCGACGGCCGCGCGCGCCGGTCCCGGGTGGACCACCGCGGAGGCCAGGCCGACCTCCTCGGCCAGCCGCAGTGCCGCGCTCGGCCCGCCCGCCGGGTCGCCGACCAGGAACGACTCCGCGCCGCGCTCCACCTGGCCGCCGGCCAGGGTGCCGGTGGACAGCTTGCCGCCGGGCCGGTCCCGCTGGTCGAGCACGACCACGTCGAGCCCCGGGCGCAGTGTGCGCAACCGGTGCGCCGCGGCCAGCCCGGCAATGCCCCCGCCGACGACCACGACGCGCAGTGTCATGACCGCAAGTCTATTGCCGCGGAACGGGCGGCGAACGAGTGGCAGTGATCACGGGGGCGGCTCACGGCATCGGGCGGCTTCAGCCGTCGCGCCTGGCACCGCGATCGGGTGCGCTCATCTCCCCCGTCTCGGGCGTGCCGTCGGCGAGCCCGTAGCGCAGGTACACAGTGCCCTTCGGACCGGCCACCGGCGGTTCGAGGAGCGTGATGTTCGTGGGCACCGCGCCACCGTCGAACACCTTCTTCCCGACGCCGAGCACGATCGGGTGCACCCAGAGGTCGAGCCGGTCGAAGAGCTTCTCGCGCAGGAGGGTCTGCACCAGGTTCAGGCTCCCGACGACCTTCACGTGCTCGTGCCGGTCACGGATCTCGCGCACCGCGCCGGCCAGATCCGGGCCGAGCCGCGTGGACCCGGCCCACGAGAGGTCGGGCCTGCCGCGGGAGGCCACGTACTTCGGGACGCTGTTGAAGAGCGTGGCGATCTCGTTGTCCTGGCCGCCCTCCTGGTGCGGCCAGTAGGCGGCGAAGATGTCATACGTCCGACGGCCGAGCAGGAGGGCGTCCGTGCCCTCGTACGCGGCGCCGACCTGTGCCCCGGTGACCTCGTCCACCAGGGGCGCCTGCCAGCCGCCGAACGGGAACCCCACCGGGTCCTCGTCGCGGCCGCCGGGCGACTGCCCGACGAGGTCGAGGGTTGCGAACAGCTCGATGTGGATGAGGCCCATGCCTGACTCCCCGATGAGTTGGTTGTCTCGGCCGGGGGCAGACCTGCGGGCGCCGGCAGGCTCATCATCGCCGTGACGGCAACGGCTTGCCCGCTCTGTGCCGGTCCCACCCCGTCCGTGGTCAGCGTCCTTGCGACGCCCGGCAGCAGGGCTCGGTAGGCATGCCGTGCGCCATGATCCGGGCCCGCACGTCCGATTCCTCGAACCGCACATGCCGAACTCACGATAGATCACAGGCCGGTTCCCGGCCGGCCCTCGATGTCCATCTGAGGGGCGAACCCCCTGGAAGATCTCCGCGAAGGCGCGCACACTCTCGTGGATGAGCGACCTCGCGTCCTCCCGACCCGCGCCCGACGAGCCGCCGGACCCGTGCCCCGGTGGCCCCGCCGACGTGTCCGGGCTGTTCCCCCGGGCGTCGGAGCTGTTCGTACCGGCGGCGCGGGACCCGGCCGACGCGCTGCCGGACGGCCTGGACGGGTTCGCCCTGAACCCGCTGGCCGAGGTGATCGCCGATCCGGCCGATCTGGCGGGGTCCGCCTCGTCCCTCGATCCGTCCTCGTCTCCGTCCTCAGCCTCGTCGGCCGAGATCGGTGATGGCGGCTCCTTCGGCGATGGCGCTTCCTTCGGTGATGGCGCTTCCTTCGGTGATGGCGCTTCCTTCGGTGATGGCGCTTCCTTCGGTGATGGCGCTTCCTTCGGTGATGGCGCTTCCTTCGGAGAGTTCGCGGACGCCACCTCGTTCGGTGACGCTGCCTCGTTCCGAGATGTCGTCGCGTTCGGTGACACTGTCACGTTCGGCGGCGGCGCCCTGTTCGGCGACAGTGTCTCGTCGACTGACGGTGCCTCGTCGGGTGACGGTGTCGTGTTCAGTGACGGTGCCCGATTGGGTGACGGTGTCGCGTTCGGCGACGGTGCCCGATTGGGTGACAGTGTCGCGTTCGGCGACGGTGCCCGATTGGGTGACAGTGTCGCGTCGGGCGATGGCGTCCCATTGGGTGACAGTGCCCTCTTGGGTGGGAGTGTCATGTTCGGTGACGGTGCTCGATTGGGTGACAGTGTCTCGTCGGCTGACGGTGCCTCGTTGGGTGACGGCGTCGTGTTCGGTGACAGTGTCGCGTTCGGTGACGGTGCCTCGTTCGGTGACAGTGCGCCGTTCCGGGATGCTGTCGACGACACCGAGCCGACGGCGCGCACGATCGCGGCGCTGCTGGAGGCCCCGATGACGTCGGCGGCCGAGCTCGCCGAGGCGGTGGCATGGTGTTACGACGACGCGGCACTGCCGCTGCTGCTGCCGCTGGCCCGCCATCCCGACGCCGGCGTGCGGCGGGCCGTGGCCCAGGCACTGCCGAGCGTCCTGGGCGACGCCGAGCCCGGCGACACCGTTCGCGCGCTGATCAGGCTCAGCGCCGACGCCGACGAGGACGTGCGCGACTGGGCGTGCTTCGCGCTCGGCACCCAGCTGTCGGAGGTCGACGACCGGGTGGTCCGTGACGCGCTCGCGGCGCGCCTGGACGACCCGCACGACGACACGCGCTGCGAGGCGCTGCTGGGCCTGGCCCGCCGCCGCGACAGCCGTGCCCTGCCGGTGCTGCACGAGCGCCTGGCCCGGGACAACGTGTACTCCCTGGAGATCGACGCCGCCGGTGCGCTGGGACACGCCTCGCTGCACACGCTGGTGCGCGGGCACCTTTGCGGTTGGGACGGCGACGTGGTGGCACGGGTGTGCGCCGCGCTACGCCTGACCGACCCCGACGGTGTCGGTGACGATCTGCTGGACGGCCTGGCCGAGTGGTTCCGGGCGGGCGCGCCGCACGCCACCGACGAGGATCGATACTGGTGGGCGGTGACACTGCAACTGCTGGAGCATGCGGAGTATCGTGCGCCGGAGATCGCCGAACAGGTCCACCATCGCCTGCTGGGTCTGGAGCCGGCGACGGCACTGATGCTCGGCTCGCGCCTGTCCCAGCTGGCCGGCGACCACGGCTGGCCACGCTGGCACTCGTCCTACTGACACCCGAACGCTGACAGTGTCACACGCGACACGGCGCTGTCACGCGCGACACGGCGCTGTCACGCGCGACACGGCGCTCGCCGATCCGCGCAGCGCGGCGGTCAGCGGAGCGGTGGTCGGCGGAGCAACGGTCAGGACGGGTTGGTCATGATCGTCGACCAGCCCGTCCACACCGCCTGGCCCGGCAGCCACAGTTGGGTCACCAGGTTGCCGCCGGACACCGCGAAGATCTCGGTGTTGCCGGTGTACGGGTTGAGGATCACGGCCGGGTCGGTGTCGAGGGAGCCGCCGATCGCGGTCCACGGGGTCCAGCCGCAGCCGGGCATGACCAGGGTGTACGCCAGGGTGCGCCCGGACACCGCGTAGATCTCGGTCGAGCGGTAGCGCGGGTTGTAGAACACCGCCGGATCGCCGGTGATCGAACCGCCGAGGTCGTTCCACGCCGACCACTGCGCGCCCGCGTAGTACCGCTGCACCAGCCGCCCGCCGGGACCGCGGGCGTAGATCTCGGTCGAGCCCCACACCGGGCTGCGGAACACGGCCGGGTCGCCGGCGAGGCGGCCACCCAGGTCGTTCCAGGCCGACCAGCCCACGTCGTAGTACTTCTGCACCAGCTGGCCGTTCGCGCCGCGGGCGTAGATCTCCGTGGTGCCGTACGTCGGGTTGTAGAGCACCTCGGCCGGGTCGCCGGCGAGGTCGCCGCCCAGGTCGTTCCAGCCGGACCAGCCGCCGGCGTAGAACCGCTGCCACAGGTGCCCGTCGGTGCCGCGGGCGTAGATCTCCGTCGAGCCGTACCGCGGGCTGTAGAACACGACCGGGTCGCCGGCCAGGCTGCCGCCGAGATCGGTCCAGCCCGACCACCGTCCGCCCTGCCAGTACTTCTGCGCCAGCCGGCCGTCCCGGGTGCGTGCGTAGACCTCGACGGTGCGGGCCGCCGGGTTCTGCAGCACGTGGGGGGTGCCGGCGATCCCGCCGCCGAAGTTGCTCCAGCTCGACCAGCCGTAACCGGGGCTCCAGTACCGCTGCGACAGCCCGTGGCCCGCGTTGGTGTACACCTGCACCTGCGCGGTCGCGCCGTGCGTGACGACGGCCGGCCGCGCGATCAGCGGCTCCGGCGGGTCGATCCCGGCCAGCCGGCGTAGCTGGTCGAGGTCGCCGTTGAACACGTCCTTGTCGTAGTTGCCCTGCTGCCGGTTGTCGCCGGCGGCGTACTGCCACAGCGTCCACCGCGACCAGCCGTTGGGCAGCTTCGGCGCGGTGCCGCTCCAGCTCGCCACGTCCAGCGGGTACGAGGCGAACTGGGTGGTGGTCCCGACGCACTGGTTCCACCAGCTCGCCGCCGTGTAGATCATCGCCTTGCGCCCGATGCGGACCTGCACCTGGTCCAGGAACGCCTGGATCCAGGCGCGCATGGCGGCCTGGTCGAGGTCGTAGCAGGGGCCGATGCCGCTGAAGTACGGCCATTCGAGGTCGACGAACGGCACCAGGGTCCGCGAGTCGTTCACCCAGGCGGCGTTGTCGATGAAGATGTTCGCGTCGCCGACCGGGTCGCGGTGGTCGGGCCGGGCGAAGGTGTACGCCCCGGCGAGCAGCCCGGCTCGCTTGGCGTCGGCGATGTCCCGGGCGAAGTACGGGTTGATGTAGTTGTTCGTCTCGGTCGCCTTGATGTAGGCGAAGGAGACGCCCTGAGCCGCCTGAGCCGCCCAGTCGATGGTCTTGAAGGTGCTGTGGTCGTGGCTGGACACGTCGATGCCCCGGACGGTGTACTGCGGGCCAGGCACCCCGCCGGCCTCGGCCCGATGCGCCCCGGCCTGCGCGTGGCCTCCCCCTTGGATATCGCCGGACGGCGGGTCCCAGGCGTGGGCCGGGGCCGCCACCCCGGGCAAGCCGAGACACAGGCCGGTGAGCAGGGCGGCGGCCAGCAGGGAGCGCATCGGATCACACTATGACAAAACGCCCGTCATTCGCGGGTCTTGGCGCGGAACAGTACCCCCGCGGCGACCACCGACACGAGCACGATCCCGGCGCACCACGCGACCGCGCGCCACGGCGCCGCGCCGACCGGCTCGTCGAGCAGCAGGCCGCGCAGGCTCTCCGTGATCGGCGTGACCGGCTGGTTGCCGGCGAAGCCGCGTAGCCACGACGGCATGGTGTCGATCGGGACGAAGGCGCTGCTGGCGTACGGCAGGAAGGTGATCACGAACGTGTAGCCGCCCGCCGCCTCGGCCGAGCCGGCCAGCAGCCCCAGCGCGGCGGAGAGCCACGACACCGCGGCGATGACCATGACCAGGATGCCGGCGGCGGCGAGCCACTGGCCGGCGTCGGCGCGCGGGCGGAAGCCGATGGCGAGCGCGACGCCGAGGACCAGCGCGCTGGACAGCACGTTGCGGGCCAGGCTCGCGGTGACGTGGCCGGACAGCAGCGCCGCGCCGCCGACGTCGAGGGAGCGGAGCCGATCGACGATGCCCTCGGTGAGGTCGTTGGCGACGGAGACCGCGGTCATCGCGGAGCCGAACGAGACGCACAGCAGCATGACGCCGGGGACCACGTACGTCACGTAGTCGGTCCCGACGCGCAGGGCGCCGCCGAACAGGTACACGAAGACGATCATGAGCATGACCGGCAGCGCGACCGACATGACGAGCGCCTCGATGTTGCGCCGGCCCAGGCGCAGCGAGCGGCCACCGAGCACGGTCCAGTGCGTGAGCGCGGTGCTAGACACCGGCGAGCTCCTTCCGGGAGGTCAGGGACAGGAAGACGTCGTCGAGCGTGGCGCTGTGCAGGTAGAAGCGGCGCACCGCCGAGCCCGCGGGGTCGATCTCGTCGAGCACGGAGCGCACGTGCGCGGCGCTGCCGTCGGTGGTCACGCCGAGGGTGAGCCGGGCGTCGTCGCGCTGCACGACCCGGGCGCCGAGGCGCGCGGCGACCGCGTCGAACGCGGCCCGGTCGATCAGGTCAAGGTCGAGGCGCTGGTCGCCGAAGCGCCGCTTGAGTTCGGCCGGGCTGCCCTCGGCGACCACCCGGCCGTGGTCGACGACGGCGATGCGGGCGGCGAGGCGGTCGGCCTCCTCCAGGTACTGCGTGGTGAGGAAGACGGTGGTGCCGGAGCCGACGAGCCCGTCGATGACGTCCCACATCGCCTGCCGGCTGGTCAGGTCCAGCCCGGTGGTCGGCTCGTCCAGAAAGATCACCGAGGGCCGCCCGGTCAGCCCGGCGGCGAGGTCGAGCCGGCGGCGCATGCCGCCGGAGTACTGGCCCGCGCGCCGGTTCGCGGCCTCGGTGAGCCCGAAGCGCTCCAGCAGCTCGGCGGCGCGCCGGTGGGCCTCGCGCCGGGACAGCCCGGACAACCGGGCCGTCATCCGTAGGTTCTCGGCGCCGGTCTGCAGCTCGTCGACGGCCGCGTACTGCCCGGTGAGGCTGATCGCGCGGCGCACCAGGTGCCGCTCGCGGACCACGTCATGGCCCGCGACCCGGGCGGTGCCCGCGTCGGGGCGCACGAGCGTGGCGAGGATGCGCACGGTGGTGGTCTTGCCGGCGCCATTCGGGCCGAGCAGGCAGAACACCGTGCCGGCGGGCACCCGCAGGTCCACCCCGGTGAGCACCGCGAGCCTGCCGTAGGACTTCGTGAGGCCGGTCGCCTCGATGGCGGCGTCCATGCGCCTTCCCCTCTTGCGTATCTCATACGCGCATGCGTATAACATACGCTCGTGCGTATGTTATACCCAGAAGTAGAATCTCCAGTCAATGAGCGGTACGGACGGTATGAGCGAGTACGAAGAGGGCATGCCCTCGGTTCTTGCCGCGGCGTGGGGACTGCGCGAGCGGCCGGGCAAGGGGCCGCGGCTGACGCTCGAGCGCATCGTCGCCGCCGGGGTGAAGGTGGCCGCCACCGACGGGCTCAGCGCCGTGTCCATGGGCCGGGTCGCGAGAGAGCTCGGCGCGGCGACGATGTCGCTGTACCGCCATGTCACGACCAAGGACGAGCTGCTCGAGCTCATGGTCGACGCCGCGGTCGGCCAGCCGCCCCCGCTGCCGCCCGGCGGGGGGTGGCGGGCCGGCCTGACCAGCTTCGCGCGCGCCTATCTCGGCCTGCTGCGCCGCCAGCCGTGGGTGATCCGGGTGCCGTTGAACTCCCCGCCGATCATGCCGAACCAGATCGCCTGGATGGACTACGGCCTGGCGGCGATGGGCGGCACCGTGCTGCGCCAGGACGAGCGGCTCTCTACGATCATGATCGTCAGCGGCATCGTGCGGAGCTGGGCGCTCCTGTCCGCCGACATCAACGCCGCCGCCCAGGCCGGCGGGGTCACCACCGAGCAGTCGACGTTCGGCTACGGCCGGCTGCTCAAGCGCCTCGCCGACCCGGCTCGGTTCCCGGCCGTCGGCGAGCTCGTCGCCTCCGGCGTGCTGGAGACGCCGGACGCGGCGCCCGACGACGACTTCGAGTTCGGCCTGGCGCGCTTCCTCGACGGCCTGGAGGCGCTCATCCGGAGCCGCGAAACCCCCTGATCGGGTGGAAGTCCCGCGCTGCCTCACCCCGGTGTCATGCGTTGCATACGTTGCGTCAGACATCTCGAGGAATGGCGGAACGTGTGACAGCAACGGTCGAGAGGCGGACCCCGGTGGCCGTCGCCGCGGCCTCGCGCCGGGGGGCCGCGGCCGCCTGGGTGCCGCCGGCGGTCCTCGCCGTGCTGGTCGCCGCCGGCCTGAGGTTCTACGGCGTCCCGGTGCCGGCCACCGCCATCTTCGCGCTGTACGTGCTGCTGGGCATCGTCGCGCCCGGCACCCTGGTGTGGCGGGCGATCCGCGGCCGCTCCGGCTGGCTCGTCGAGGACCTCGCCGCCGGCCTCGCCATCGGCTACGCCGGCGAGGTCCTCGCCTACATCCCGGCCCGGGCGATCGGCGCGCCGCTGCTCGTGCTGGCCTGGCCCGCCGCCGTCATCGGCCTGTTCCTGGCCCTGCCGCGGCTGCGCCGGCACTGGCGGGGCAGCACCGCGCCCGCCGACCGCACCCCGCTGTGGTGGTCGCTGATCCTGTCCGGCACCGCCGCCGTCGTCTTCTACTGGAGCTGCGTGCGCTTCTTCCGCACGCACGACCTGCGCGAGCCGGGCATGCTCAGCCCCGACGCCGACTCACCGTTCCACCTGGCCCTCATCGGCGACGCCAGGCACCACATGCCGCTGCTGTCGCCGTGGCTGCCGGACCAGCCGGTGCTGTACCACTGGTTCGTCTACGCCGAGATGGCCGCCACCTCCTGGGTCACCGGCATCGAGCCGCACGTGCTGCTGGTGCGCCTCGCACCGCTGCCGATGATCTTCGGCCTGGTCGCGCTGCTCGGCGTGCTCGGCCGGCGGCTCACCGGCGTGTGGTGGGCCGGCGCGGCCGCCGCCGTCACCACGTTCTTCGTGCTGACCCCGCTGCCGTACCACTGGCCCCTGGAGGGCTGGTTCTCCGCCTTCGGCACCAACGCCTACGAGGACGGCTCGTCGCTGCGCGCCCAGCTGTGGACGAGCCCGACCCAGACGTTCGGCGCGCTGCTGTTCGCCGGCCTCGCGCTCGCCCTCGTCGAGGCCATGGGCATGCACACCCGCGCCCGCTGGGCCCTCGTCGTGCTGCTCACCGCCGCCGTCACCGGCGCCAAGGCGACCTTCCTGCCCATGCTGCTGGCCGGGCTGCTGCTCGTGGTCGCGGTCCGGCTGGTCACCCGCCGCCGGGTGCACCCGGGCGCGCTGTTCGCCGCCGCCGTCGCCCTTCTCGGGCTGCTGTTCGCCCAGTTCGTGCTCTTCGGCGGCGCGTCGCAGGGCATGGCCGTCGACCCGCTGCACTTCGCGCAGATCTCCGGCGCGCCGTACACGCTGAAGTTCGCCGCGCCCGAGTACCCGCACCCGCCGTGGCGCCTGCTCGTCGTCACCGCGCTGACGGTCAGCTGCTGGGCGTGCATCTGGCCCGGCCTGCTCGGGCTGGGCCGGCTCGCACCGACCCTGCGGCACGCCCGGCGGATGCGCCGCGACCTGGGCATCGCCGCCGACCCGGTGATCCTCATGTTCGGCATCGGGATCTCCGGCGTCGGGGCGCTGATGATCTTCGGCCACGAGGCCGGCGCCGAGGGCTGGTTCATGGTCTCCGCCCGCCCGTACCTGTCGCTCGCCTCCGTTGTCGGCCTGGTGCTGCTCACGCCCCGCGGGCTGCCGGTGCGGCGCACGCTGGTGCAGGTGTACGCCGCGATCGGCGTCGGCGCGCTGATCCTGTTCGTGGTGCACAAGCTCGGCTCCATGCGCACCCCGAAACTCCAGAACACGGGCAGCCTGGCGGTCACGCTGTGGTACCTGGTCTGGCCCTACCTGCTCTCCTACGCGCTGCTGGGAATCGCGGGCTACTGGGCGTACCGCCGGAATCTGCCGGCGTGGCGGACCCTCGTGGCCGCCATGCTCGCCGGGGCCTGCATGATCACCGCGCTCCAGCACGTCTACATGATGACCCGCGCGTCGCGCCTCGGCGGCTGGCACGGCGTCGTGCAGATCGCCACGTTCGTCACGCCCGGCACCCAGGAGGCCGGGCGCTGGCTGCGCGAGCACTCCGACCCGGACGACCTCGTCGCCACCAACGCGCACTGCATCGGCGACCCGTACTCGACGCGGGGCTGCGACAACCGGCACTTCTGGTTCTCCGCCTACAGCGAGCGCCGCTTCCTGATCGAGGGCTGGGGCTTCACCGACCGGGCGCACAAGGAGGCGGCGAAGGCGCACGTCAACGCCATCTTCGCGCCCTACTGGGACCCGCAGAGGCTCGCCGACAACGACGCCGCGTTCTACCACCCGACCGCGCACAGCATCGGGAAGCTGCGCGACGAGTACCACGTGAAGTGGCTGTTCGTCGACGAGGGGTACCTGCTGCTGCCCTCGACCTGGATCCAGGACTACGCGCAGTTCCGCTACCGCGCGGGACGCATCGCGATCTACCAGCTGGGAGGATGATGAGCGCGACCATCCCCGACACCCGCCAGGGCCGGCTCCTGGAGGTGCTCGCCTGCCCCCGTTGCCACGCCCGGCTCGACGCCTCGCTGACCTGCGTGGTGTGCGGCTGCGCCGGGCGGCGCGACGGCGACCGGCTCGACTTCGGCGGGTTCGCCGCCGCCGAGCTCACCGCCGACCCGCTCAACCGGCTCAAGGAGCTGGTCAAGACCCGCCTGCACCGGCTGTACCCGGCCGTGATCCGGGTGCTCTCCCCGGTGCAGGACCGGCCCGGGCTCGTCGCCGGGTTCCTGCGCACGTTCGACCTCGGTCGCGACCTCGTCGCCGACCTCGGCTGCGGCACCCACCGCCGCGACGAGCGCGTCATCTGCATCGACGGCGGCGCGTACGGCAACGTCGACGTCGTCACCGACCTGCGCCGGCTGCCCCTCGCCGACGGCAGCCTCGCCGGCGGGGTGAGCATCGCCGTGCTCGAGCACGTGCCCGACCCGGCCGCGCACATCGCCGAGATGCACCGGGTGCTGCGCCCGGGCGGGCGGATGCTCGTCTTCGTGCCGTTCCTGCAGCCGTTCCACGCCTCGCCGTACGACTTCCAGCGCTACACCGAGGTGGGCCTGCGCGAGCAGTTCGGCGCGTTCGAGGTGCTCGGCGTGCGCGTCGGGGCCGGACCCACCTCCGGCCTGCTGTGGGTGCTGCAGGAGTGGCTGGCGATGGTGCTGTCCTTCGGCAGCCGCCGGCTCTACCGGGTGATCCTGCCGCTCACCTGGGTGCTGTCCCCGCTCAAGCTGCTCGATCTGCTGCTGGTGCACCACCCGATGGCGGCGCAGGCGGCGAGCGGGTTCGTGATCGAGGTACGCAAGCCGGAGTGAGCCGTCCTGCCTGATAGAAATAGCGGGATGAACGAGGACCAGCGCGCGCGGCGGCTCTTCGGCGGGGCGGTGGTGGCCCCCGGCGACCTGACCGGCAGCCCCTACCGGGTGGACCGGGACCGCATCGTCGCCTCGCCGTTCTTCGCCCGCCTCGGCGGCGTCACGCAGGTGATCAGCCCCGGCGGCTCCGGGCTGCTGGTGCACAACCGGCTCACCCACAGCCTCAAGGTCGCCAGCGTCGCCCGCGGCATCGTCGAGCGGCTGTGCGCCGACGCCGAGCAGCGCTCCCTGCTGGACAAGCTCGGCGGCTGCGACGCCGACGTGGTCGAGGCCGCCGCGCTCGCCCACGACCTCGGCCACCCGCCGTTCGGCCACCTCGGCGAGCGGGTCCTGGACCGGCTGGCCCGCGAGCGGCTCGGGCTGCCCGACGGCTTCGAGGGCAACGCCCAGTCGTACCGCATCGTCACCAGCACCCAGGTGCGCGGCGCCGCCATCGGGCTCGACCTGACCGCGGCGGTGCGGGCGGCGCTGCTGAAGTACCCGTGGACCCGCCGCACCCACCCCGACCCGCACCCGATGCACCTGAGCCCGACGCCACGCGGCGCCGGGGGAGACCCCGAGACCGGCTCGGCGAAGTTCGGCGCGTACGTCACCGAGCTCGCCGACCTGCGCCAGGCCCGCGCCCCGTTCGCCGGCCGGCTCGCCGACTGGCAGCAGACCGTCGAGGCGTCGGTGATGGACACCGCCGACGACATCGCCTACGCCATCCACGACCTCGAGGACTTCCACCGCGTCGGGGTGCTGCAGCAGGGCTCCGTCGCGGCCGAGCTCGTCGCCTGGCAGCGCGACGCGGCCGGCCTGCGCGCCCTCGGCGACACGCAGCTGCGCGCGAGCGTCCGCCGGCCCGGCCGCTCGGTGGAGCAGCTGCGCCGCGAGCTCCATCGCAAGGACGGCTGGATCTGCGACGACGACGCGTTCTCCGCCGCCGTCGAGCACGTGCGCGCCGAGCTCGCCGACGGGCTGCTCGCCGCGCCGTTCGACGGCTCCATCGTCGCCGAGCAGGCGGTGGCGCGCTTCTCGGCCCGGTGGACCCGCCGGCTCATCGACGCCGTGCACGTGCGCGCCGACCAGCCGGTGCGCTCCGGCCACGTGCTGCTGGCCCGGCCACAGTGGCACGAGGTGCAGGTGCTCAAGCTGATCCACCACCGGTTCGTGCTCGAACGCCCCGACCTGGCCCTGCACCAGCGCGGCCAGGCGCGGCTGCTGGCCGCGCTCGTCGAGGCGCTGCACGCCTGGCTCGCCGACCCCGAGGAGGGTGCGCGGCTGCCCCGCCGGCTGCACGACCTGGTCGAGCTCGCCGAGGCGGAGACCGAGACGCTCACCCCCGCCGACTACGGCCTGAAGACCCTCGACGTGGCGGCGATGGCCCGCGGCCGGGCGATCGTCGACTTCGTCGCCGCGCTCACCGACGGGCAGGCGGTCGGTCTGCTGGAGGCCCTGTCCGGCCGCTCCCGGCAGCTGTGGACGGACGCCTTCGTACTGTGAACGGCATGACTGGCCACAATGGGCGGGTGACCGAGCGACTGGTGGTGATCGGCGGCGACGCCGCGGGAATGAGCGCGGCGTCCCAGGCGCGGCGTCGGCGCGGCGCCGACGACCTGGCCATCGTCGCCTTCGAGCGCGGACAGCACGTCTCCTACTCGGCGTGCGGCATCCCGTACCTCGTCGCCGGCGACGTCACCGACCCCGACGACCTCGTCGCCCGGCACCCCGCCGAGTTTCGCGAGCGCCAGCGGATCGACCTGCGGCTGGGCAGCGAGGTCACGTCGATCGACACCGACCGGCGCGAGGTGCTCGTCCGTGCCGGCGACCGCGAGTACCGCGAGCCGTTCGACCAGCTCGTCATCGCCACCGGCGGGGCACCGCGGCGGCCCGAGGTGCCCGGCGCCGTCTCGCTGGGCATTCACGGCGTGCAGACGCTCGAGGACGGCATCCGGCTGCTGGGGTACCTCGACCGGCACGGCCCGCGCCGCGCGGTCGTCGTCGGCGGCGGGTACATCGGCCTGGAGATGGCCGAGGCGATGCTGCGCCGCGGCCTCGAGGTGACCCTCGTCGACGCCGCCGAGCAGCCGATGCGCACCCTGGACCCGGACATGGGCGCCCTGGTCGCCGACGCCCTGCGCGAGGAGGGTGTGAACCTGCGCCTCGGCGAGACGCTGCGGGGCTTCGCCAGCACCGGCGGTCGGGTCGCGGCCGTGCACACCTCGGCCGGTGAGATCCCTGCCGACCTGGTCATCCTCGGGCTCGGCACGCGGCCGGACAGCGACCTCGCCCGCGCCGCCGGCATCGAGATCGGCGAGACCGGCGGCATCCGGGTCGACCGGCGCATGCGCACCTCGGTCGACGGGATCTGGGCCGCCGGCGACTGCGTCGAGACGTTCCACCTCGTCTCCCAGCGGCCGGTGGCGATCGCGCTCGGCACCCACGCCAACAAGCAGGGCCGCGCCGTGGGCATCAACATCGGCGGTGGCTACGCCACGTTTCCCGGCGTGGTCGGCACCGCGGTGTCGAAGCTCTGCGCGCACGAGGTGGCCCGCACCGGCCTGAGCACCGCCGAGGCCGAGGCCGCCGGGTTCGACCCGTTCAGCGTGGTCACCGAGTCCACCACGCGCGCCGGCTACTACCCGGACGCACGGAAGATCAAAACCAAGATCATTGCCGAGCGTACGTCGGGCCGGCTGCTCGGCGCCCAGATCGTCGGGCGGGAGGGCGCCGCGAAGCGCATCGACGCGCTCGCCGTCGCGCTGTGGCACGGCATGACGGTGGAGGAGATGACCTCCCTCGACCTGTCGTACGCGCCGCCCTTCGCCCCGGTCTGGGACCCGATCCTCATCGCCGCGCGCAAGGCCGCCGAGGCGCTGGCGGCGCGCTCGGTAGGTTGAGCCGGTGATCTCGGACTTCGCGTCACTCGGCACCCGCGACCTGTACCGCCTGCTGAAGCTGCGCTGCGACGTGTTCGTCGTGGAGCAGCACTGCCCCTACCCGGAGCTCGACGGGCGCGACGAGGAGCCGGGCACGCGGCACCTGTGGCTGGACGCGCCGGACGGCTCGGTCGCGGCGTACCTGCGGATCCTCGACGAGCCCGGCGGCGGGGCCCGCATCGGCCGCGTCGTCACCGCCGCGGAGCACCGCGGCCGGGGCCTGGCCGGCAAGCTGCTGGCCGAGGCGCTGGAGCGCATCGGCCCGGGCCGCGACGTGGTGCTCGACGCCCAGACCACCGCGACCGGCGTCTACGAGCGGTTCGGGTTCACCGCGTGCGGCCCGGCGTTCGACGACGAGGGCATCGAGCATGTGCCGATGCGCCGCCCGGCGGCCTAGCGGCTGCTCGACGCCCCGGGCGACCGCGCTACGTCGTCACTCCTTGGGATCGAGCCTGATCGAGAGCGAGTTCACGCAGTGGCGCGTGTCCTTCGGCGTCATCCCCTCGCCGCGGAACACGTGGCCGAGGTGCGAGTCGCAGCGCGCGCAGCGGATCTCCGTGCGCACCATGCCGTGGGAGCGGTCCTCGATCTCCTTGACGGTGCCGGGGATGGCGTCGTCGAACGAGGGCCAGCCATGCTGCGGACATCTTCAACTCAGTTCGAATGGATCAACGCCTGTAGCAGGGCGACCAGGTCGCGGTCGCGGTTGAACCCTCGCATCATGATCAGCTCGACGGCGGAGCGGGCCGAGGTGAAGTCGTCCGCCGTTGCGGCTTCGCGAAGTGCGCGCAGGTCCGCAAGATCCTGCGGCCGTGAGTCGTCATCGCGAGCCAGCAGTTTGAGGGCGATGAGGTGGCCTGTTGTCGCCACCGGCAAGGTCAGCTCGGGCGAGATCTCAACGTTTTCGGCGGCCTCGACGATCTCCGGCTCGATGCCAGAGCTGGCAAACAGCAGGTCGACGACGATGCCGACTCCGCCGATGTGCCGCCTGAGGCGTACCGTAGCCAGCCTGCCGGTGTCATGCTCCAACGTCGAGAACAGAGAGTACCCACAACCGAGCAGATCGCGAACGAGGGCTTCGGCGCCACTGTCGTCGGCGACAGCGACCGCTATGTCGACATCGCGAGTGAATCGGGGTTGGGCGCGGGCCGACACCGCGAAACCCCCCACCAGTGCCCAAGCGCGACCGAATCGGGTGATGTCGGCTGCGGCTTGTTGCAGTGCAAGTTCGAGTTGGTTCACGAGAACCTGTCAGACAGGCGGCCGGCCGCATCGCCGATCGGGGCGTCCGATCGTGAGGACAGCCATTGGTCGACTGCCGCCTCGATCTCCGTGGCCGTCGCCTGTGGGTGCTGGCGGCGGAGGCGGGCGCGCTGCATGTTCTCGCCCAGTTCGTACATGTCGAGAGCGAGGCGGAGCCGATCGGCGGCGGACTCGTCGGGCATGCATCGATTCTACTGGTCGCGGGGCTCCAGGCGGATCGACAGGGAGTTCACGCAGTGGCGCGTGTCCTTCGGCGTCATCCGCTCGCCGCGGAACACGTGGCCGAGGTGCGAGTCGCAGCGCGCGCAGCGGATCTCGGTGCGCACCATGCCGTGCGAGCGGTCCTCGATCTCCTTGACGGTGCCGGGGATGGCGTCATCGAACGAGGGCCAGCCGCAGTGCGAGTCGAACTTGGCGCCGCTTTCGAAGAGCTGCTCACCGCAGGCGCGGCAGCGGTACACGCCGTCGGTCTTGGTGTTGACGTACTCCCCGCTCCAAGGAGCCTCGGTCCCGGCGAGGCGCAGCACCCGGAACTCGTCCGGGGAAAGCCGCGCCCGCCACTCCGCGTCGGTCGTGGGCAGGCTGACAACTGGCTCGGTCATGCCTCAACGGTAGGCCGCCCCCCGCATCACGACCATTACGGCCCGAGAACGCGCACCACCGCGATCCTCGGCGTTTGTCCATATTTGCCGGAAACCACCCGAGTCGTTCGCCGCGGCTGCCTCGTTGGCTCACTGGAAAGCCACGATTCGGACTTTTGTGGTGTAACGGACGACCGTTTGGGGTGTTGGACGACGATGAGGCTGCTGCACAAGGCTGTCGCGGTCGGCGCGATGGGCGCCGCCGGCATCACTTCCCTGGCCGCCGCCGCCCAGGCGGCGCCCGACGCCTCCGCCGTCGAGGTCCTGCCGGGTACGCTGCGGCTGCTGACGGAGCCCTCGTTCCCCGGCCACTCCCAACCTGGCCGGGATGGCTCGGACTCCTCCGGCTACGGCTCGGGCGCCCATTCGCGCACGTGGGGCAACGGCCGGGGACACGCACCCTCCCACGGCCCGTCCGGTTCGGCCAACGGATACGGCGGTTCGGGCCAGGGCAACGGCTCAGGCCAGGGTAACGGCTCGGGTCAGGGCAACGGCGGGTCAGGTTCGGCCAACGGATACGGCGGTTCGGGCCAGGGCAACGGCTCCGGTCAGGGCAACGGCGGCTCAGGTCCTGGCGGTGGCTCGGGTCAGGGTAACGGTGGGCCAGGTTCGGGTGGCGGCTCGGGTCAGGGTAACGGTGGGCCAGGTTCGGGTGGCGGCTCGGGCCAAGGCAACGGCGGGTCAGGTTCGGGCGGCGGCTCAGGTCAGGGCAACGGCGGCGGCACGGGCGGGAACAGCGGCGGCGGTGGGGCGGGCGGTGTCAACGGCACAGCGCCAGGCGGCGGCGCCGGCACGACGCCCGGCGGTGCCAACGGCATCACTCCCGGTGGTGCTGCGGTGACCGGCGTCCCGGCGGGCGCTGCCCAGGTCGGCGAGCTCCCGGTGACCGGCTCGTCGTCCCCGCTGCTCACCACGGTCGGCTTCGCCTTCATCGTCGTCGGCGCCGGCGCGCTCTACCTGACCCGGCTCGGCAACCGCGACGAGGAGTCCGGCCCGGCCCGCGTGCCGGGCC